>MHYJ01000022.1:400-13454 GCA_001828445.1 Planctomycetes bacterium RBG_16_43_13 | reverse complement strand
TCTACTGTAAGCACCTTACCACGATCCAATGGTTTATTAATATAATTGAATGGGGCAGACATCCAATTGTTCATTCCCAAATCTAAATCACTCATTACAAATACTGGCGTCTGAAACCGCTCTGCTAAATTAAAGGCGTCAAAGGTCATAGTATAACACTCTTCTACTGTTGCTGGGAAGAGCATAATGTGTTTTGTATCCCCGTGTGAGAGAAAAGCAACCTCTAAAATATCCCCTTGAGCCGTTCTGGTTGGTAAGCCAGTGCTGGGACCTACGCGTTGGACGTCATATATAACAGCAGGAACTTCTGCATAGTAGCCCAATCCTGCAAACTCAGCCATAAGGGAGATTCCGGGACCAGATGTTGCAGTCATAGAGCGGGCACCCGCCCATCCAGCTCCCAATGCCATACCTATTGCTGCGAGTTCGTCCTCCGCCTGAACTACAGCATAAGTTGCCTTTCCTGTTGTCTTGTCAGTACGATATTTCTTGAAGTATTCTGTTAATGCCTCACCCAAACTACTTGACGGGGTAATAGGATACCAACTAAAGACAGTACATCCTGCAAACATAGCCCCAAGAGCAGCAGAGGCATTACCTTCTATAATAATTTTGCCTGCTGTCTTATTCATACGTTCTACATAATAAGGGTCTTTCTTGACTATATTTTTTCTTACATAGTCAATACCTATTTTAACAGCTCCTAAATTCAACTCTATCGCCTTCTGCTTTGACTTAAACTGTTTTAATAATGCTTTTTCCACTTCAGCATATTCAATCTTAAAGAGTTCGCTTGCTACACCCACATAAATCATATTTACCACAAGCTTCCGTATCTCTGCATTAGGACAACCTTCCTGAACCAACTTATTAAAGGGAATAGGATAGTAGGTTAAGTCATTCCTATTTACTGTAAATTTCAGGTCTGAGTTATAGATTGCAACTGCACCTGGTTGTAATCCCTTAATATCCTCTTCTATAGTTTCAGGATTCATAGCTATTAGGATATCTATCTCCTTCTTGCGAGCTATGTATCCATCCTTATTAGCTCTAATTGTGAACCACGTAGGCAAACCGGCTATATTTGAAGGAAATATATTCTTGCCGCTTACGGGAACACCCATCTGGAAGATGGAACGCATCAAAACATTATTCGCTGTCTGGCTTCCAGAACCATTGACAGTGGCTACTTGAATACTGAAATCGTTTACGATGCGTCTAACGTTACCTCCATTGGCGTCTGTAGTTCTAAATGTCGAATCTGATAAAGCTGACTGTATCATATTTCCCATTATCCCAAATACAACATTATACAGCCCCTTGTTAATCCCAATTATTATAACAATGAAAACGCCGATTTATTCTGGATTTCGAGACAGGCAAATAAACATCGAAGTCGCCTTTTAGATAGAAGAGTCGGCTCATTGCTATGCAACGTTCACAGGTTCTGCAGATGACGTTTCTTCTTCTGCCCTGTTCAATCTCAACATCAAATACTTTTTGTAGCCCGTCCCTGCTGGGATGAGATGTCCTACTATAACATTCTCCTTTAATCCTATCAGGTCATCACGTCTCGCAGCGATGGATGCCTCCGTTAAGACCTTCGTAGTTTCCTGGAACGACGCCGCCGCTATAAAGCTCTCACTCTGTATAGATGCCTTAGTTATACCAAGTAATAACGGTTTAAATGTGGCCGGCTTCCCACCATTTTTCTTTATAACCGCATTCTCTTCCTTTAACCTAAATCTGTCTATCACAGTACCGGGAAGATATTTCGTGTCTCCTGCTACTGATATCCTCACCTTTCTAAGCATTTGTGAAACAGTTATTTCTATATGCTTATCATTTATACTAACACCTTGGGCTCGGTATACAGATTGTATCTCCCTCAGTATATACTGCTGAACTGCCTCTTCGCCGCTTATACGAAGTATATCGTGTGGAACACGAGGGCCTTCAGTAAGTGGGTCTCCAGCCCTTACCCTATCACCAGCGTGGACACGTAGATGCTTACCATGCGGGAGAAGGTGCTCTTTTTGCATACCAGTATCGGACTTGACAAGGATTGTTCTCTTACCGCGTTTCTTTTCGCCAAGTTCTACTATACCATCTATTTCACTTATTATAGCCGGGTCCTTTGGTTTCCTCGCCTCCACTAACTCCACCACCCTTGGTAATCCACCGGTAATATCCTGCGTTTCTGCCGCTTCTTGAGGTGTTTTAGCAAGCATTACACCGGGTTTAACTGTCTTACCTTCTTCTATCTCTATATGTGCCTTTTCTGGCAACGGATGAACCTCAAGCACCTTGCCATCATCCTCTATAATTACCTGAGGATGTAGCTCCCCTTTATGCTCCATAATTATACGGCGGATAACTCCGCTACGCGGGTCACGCTCCTCAAGCATTGTTTCACCCTTTACAATATCCTCATACCTTACCTTACCTTTTGTACCAGCAAGTATAGGAACGTTATGCGGGTCCCATTTGACCATAGATGTCTTTGGTTTTACACGCGCACCCTCCTTAGTTCGTAATATCGAGCCGATTGGTATAATATATCGCTCTATCTCTCTCCCCTTATCATCAAGAAGTATTAGCTCACCATTCCTATTTATTACAACCGTCTCTCCGTTCTCATCTTCAGCGGTCTTTACATTTGATAGCTTCACAATACCATTATTTTTTGCAAAAATTTGTGACTCATCTGCGGTCTTTATAGCAACACCACCTATATGGAATGTCCTCATAGTAAGCTGTGTGCCAGGTTCACCTATAGATTGAGCGGCGATTATGCCGACTGCTAACCCCTCCTCAGCAAGTTTACCCGTAGAAAGATCCATACCATAACATTTTGCACAAACACCATATGACGCATCACAAGTAAGAGGCGAGCGAACCCTCATTTTCGTAAGGCCAAGATTTTCTATCTTCTTAGCAATATCCATTGTTATAAGTTCGCCCTCCTTTACTAACGTTTCATCGCTTACTATATCAGTAATGTTATCTCGTGCCACTCTGCCATATATGGCTTGACTGAGAGAAACGTCTATCTTGTCTCCTCTATATACAACACCTTTAGTTATGCCATTCAACGTCCCGCAATCTTGTGTAGCTACCACAACATTTTGTGCAACATCTACGAGACGTCGAGTAAGATAGCCAGCATCAGCAGTTTTGAGAGCAGTGTCAGCCAACCCCTTCCTCGCACCATGTGTAGAACTAAAATATTCAAGAACGCTTAGGCCTTCACGGAAGTTTGATTTGATAGGTGTTTCTATAATCTTACCTGAAGGTTTAGCCATCAAACCGCGCATACCTGCAAGCTGACGAACCTGGTCCTGTGAGCCACGTGCACCCGAATCAACCATAATACATATAGGATTCAGATATGGCTTACCATCTCGCTTATCAACACGTAATCCTTCCATCATAGCGTGAGACAATTTTTCTCGAGCGTGAGTCCAGCAATCTATTATCTGGTTGTATCGCTCGCCAGCCGTTATCACACCACGATGATAGCTTTTTTCAATTTTATCTACCTCTGTCTCTGCCTCTTTTATTATACTATTCTTTTCTGGAGGTATACGGAGGTCATCCTTCGATATAGATATACCTCCTAATGTAGCAACCTTAAAACCGGTTTCCTTCAGGTCATCAAGCATCTTAAGCGTAACATCTCTACCAAACATCCTGTGACACTGATTTATAACCTCACTAACGCTTTTCTTATCTAATGCATAGTTATAGAAAGGCATACCTTTGGGTAATATATCGTTAAATATTATTCTACCAGTGGTTGTTTTATACCTACCTTTATCTACTATATCCTCACCAGATTTCCCAAGAACAGATTTACCTGATGGGAATCTTACGTTTATTAGAGAATGAATATCCATTTTACCTTCACTATGGGCAAGCATCGCCTCCTCTGCGGAGGAAAATATCTTGCCTTCTCCTTTTCTTCCATCTACAACCGAGGTAAGATAGTAGACACCAAGAACCATATCCTGTGACGGCGTAATTACAGGATTACCATGTGCAGGAGAGAAGACGTTATGAGTAGACATCAGAAGGGTCTTTGCCTCTATCTGGGCTTCAAAAGAAAGCGGCAGATGAACTGCCATCTGGTCACCATCAAAATCTGCATTAAAGCCGGTACATACCAGAGGATGTAGCTTTATGGCGTTACCCTCTACTAAGATCGGTTCAAATGCCTGTATACCCATCCTATGCAACGTAGGCGCACGGTTTAACATAACAGGATGGTCACGTATAACATCATCCAATATATCCCAGACCGACTCGTCTCTTCTCTCCAACATCTTCTTCGCACTCTTTATGGTGTCTGCCTTGCCGAGTTCTTTCAACCTTCGTATTATGAATGGCTGATAGAGCTCAAGTGCTATTCTCTTTGGTAAGCCACATTGATTAAGTTTAAGTTCAGGTCCCACAACTATAACTGAACGGGCAGAATAATCCACCCTCTTACCGAGAAGGTTCTCCCTAAACCTACCTTGTTTGCCTTTTATTATATCGCTAAGGGATTTGAGAGGTCTATTATTTGTGCCGAGAACAGGCCGTCTACATCTGGTGTTATCAAATAATGCATCAACTGCCTGCTGAAGCATTCGCTTCTCGTTTCTTATTATCACCTCCGGAGCGTTCAAATCTAATAGCTTCTTTAACCTATTATTCCTGTTGATAAGACGACGATATAGATCATTCAGGTCTGATGTGGCAAAGTTTCCGCTCTGAAGCATAACCAAAGGTCTTAGGTCAGGTGGTATAACAGGTATCACGGTAAATATCATCCACTCCGGCTTAATACCAGATGCGATAAACATCTCTATAGTTTTCAACCTCTTTACAGTGTCTTTTATCTTTTGTGCAGAGGTGGTCTTTTTTAGCTCCTGTCTCAGTTCATCTGAGAATTGTTTGAGGTCAACCTTGGACAGGAGATCTCTTATAGCTGATGCACCCATATCCGCTTCGAAGTCATCACGCCATCTCTCTTTATATTCCCTATACTGCTCTTCAGTGAGTGTCTGTCTCTCTTTAAGAGGGCACTTTTTATTTTTTACACTTGTAACTACATAGTCCTGATAATATATTACTTTCTCAAGTGCAGATGTTTTCATTGCTAAAATAGAACCTATCCGTGACGGCAACGTCTTAAAGAACCATATATGCGATACAGGCGACGCTAATGTTATATGTCCCATCCTCTTCCTTCTGACCCTTGAGAGGGTTATCTCTACACCGCACCTGTCGCAAACTATTCCCTTATATTTTATACCTTTATATTTTCCACAAAAACACTCCCAATCTTTCTCGGGCCCAAAGATTTTTTCACAGAATAAGCCGTCTCTCTCTGGTCTATAGGTCCTATAGTTTATGGTCTCCGGCTTTTTTGCCTCTCCGTAAGACCAGCTCCTTATCTCTTCAGGCGAGGCAAGCTTTATAGTTACGGCACTATATTCATTGATTCTGTCATACAGAAAATCCATATATTCTCCTTCTATCAAATGCTACTGTTTAACTTTCTCGAGCTTTAAGCTAAGCCCTAACCCCTTTATTTCGTTAGTAAGGACATCAAACGATACGGGTGTGCTCGGCTCAAGCACATTTTCACCTTTTACCATAGATTCATAAATCTTCGTCCTGCCATCCACGTCATCACTCTTTACCGTCAGCAGTTCCTGTAGTATATTTGCTGCGCCGTATGCCTCAAGCGCCCATACTTCCATTTCACCAAATCTCTGCCCTCCAGCACGTGCCTTACCGCCGAGCGGCTGTTGTGTTATGAGTGAATATGGACCGGTTGCACGAGCGTGTATCTTATCATCTACTAAATGGTGTAATTTCATCATATAAAGCACACCAACTGTAACTTTCTCATCAAATGACTCACCACTTCTGCCATCATAGAGCATAACCTTACCATCTTTAGGTAGTCCCGCTTTCTCAAGCAGTTCCTCTATTTCCGGCTCGGTAGCACCATCAAATGGAGGTGTTACAACTTGTATATTTAACCTCTGAGCTGCCCAGCCAAGATGCGTTTCAAGTATCTGGCCTATATTCATTCTCGATGGAACACCAAGGGGATTAAGTATAATATCAACTGGCGTCCCATCCTCCAAAAACGGCATATCCTCTTCGGGCAATATCTTTGATATTACACCTTTATTACCATGCCTACCTGCCATCTTGTCACCTACTGATAGGGTTCTCTTAACTGCAATATACACCTTCACCATTTCGAGGACACCCGTAGGCAGTTCTTCACCACGTGAGAGACGATTTATCTCTTTCTCTTTCTTATTCTCAAGCCCTTCTACCTTAGCAAATAAATCCTGCAATATGTGCCATACCTTCTCTTCTTGCTTTATGCCCTTTATTTCCATATCCTCTATACCTAACCGCTCTTTAAGGTCTTTAAGGTCCTTTGCTTTACCACGAGGTCCGTAGTCGAAGTTCTTCGGAACAGGCCTACGACCAAGTGTATCCTTAAGCTCATCAAGGGCATTTTCCAAGTATCCATTTATCTGCTTTTTTATCTCTCGCTCTATATGTCCTTTCTCATCCTTTGTTGCCTTCTTTTCCGAATGCGAGAGATTGGACTTTCTCGAGAACTTCTTAGTTCCTATAACAACACCATCTATACCGGATGGAACCTCAAGAGAATCATTCTTTACATCTTCTCCTGCCCTACCGAATATGGCGTGTAGTAGTTTTTCTTCAGGTGTGAATTCACTTTTACTCTTCGGTGCTACCTTACCAACAAGAACATCACTTGGGGTTACCCATGTACCCACATTTATTATGCCGTCCTCCCCTAAATTACGTAGCATCCTCTCCGACACATTCGGAATATCACGTGTAAACTCTTCCTTGCCAAATTTGGTCTCCCTAATCTCTGCCTCAAATTCCTCTATGTGTATTGAGGTAAATACATCACCCTTTAGCAACCTCTCGCTTACAATAATGGCATCCTCGAAGTTATAGCCATCCCATGGCATAAAGGCAACCAACAAATTTCTCCCCAACGCAAGGGTGCCATTAGATGTAGCCGCTCCATCAGCTATGACATCACCCGCCTTTACCTTGTCACCCTCCTTAACAATTGGCTTTTGATTTAAGCAGGTGCGCTCGTTTAGTCCGACAAATTTCTTTAATTTATATACTTCATCTTCTCCATCGGATATTATCACTATCTCTTCGGCATCTACGTTCTTTACAGTACCAGAATGGTTCGCCTTAACTACCATAGCAGAGCTTTCAGCCGCCCACTTCTCGATACCAGTAGATACGAGTGCCGGCTCTGTCCTTACAAGAGGAACTGCCTGTCTCTGCATATTAGAACCCATAAGTGCACGATTAGCATCATCATGTTCCAAGAACGGTATTAGCGCTGCAGATACCCCAATAAGCTGATTGGGAGAGACATCCGCATAGTTAATCTTCGTCGGTTCAATATACTGGAATTCTCCGTTTATCCTGACAATAACCTTATCACCTAATATATGTTTACTCTTATCCATAGGAACATCTGCAGGAGCCATAACCTTATCGGTTTCCTCATCAGCCCTTAGATACTTGACCTCATCTGTTATCCTACCATTCTTTACAACATAATAAGGCGTAGTAAGAAAACCGTATTCATCTACTGATGAGTATAAGCTCAACGAAGAAATAAGACCTATGTTTGCACCTTCCGGTGTTTCTATCGGACATATCCTACCGTAGTGTGATATATGGACATCACGCACCTCGAAGCCGGCTCTTTTCCTATTTAAGCCGCCAGGCCCAAGGGCACTCAACCGCCTCTCGTGGGCTAACATAGCAAGCGGATTAGTTTGGTCTACAACCTGAGACAGTTCACCCCTTGCAAAGAAATACTCTATAGCAGAGGACACTGTCTTAGAATTAACTAAACTCTTTGGTGTTACGTTATCCTGAGCGCTGAAGTTCAGCCGCTCTATTATGCTTCTCTTGAGACGCAAGAAGCCCTTCCTTATCTCATCCCCAGCCAACTCATCTATAGTCCTGATTCTCCTATTACCCAAATGGTCTATATCATCTGGATATCCCTCTCCCTTCCGCATCTTTATTATATATTTAATAGAGTTGACTATATCATCCTTCTGCAGAACCATCTCGGTTTCAGGGATGTTCATACCAAATTTTCTATTCAGGCGAAACCTGCCTATCCTTCCTAAACGATACCTGTTAACATCGAAAAACCGCTCGTTGAATAGCTGTTTTGCCTTATCCAAACTCTGAGGTGTGCCGGGCCTCAACCTTGAGTATATCCTTATCAACGCCTCCTCGTGGGACTTTGCGTCATCCTCGCCTAACGAATTTATTATTAAGGAGTCATCTACCTTCGTAATCACTTCTACTTGCTTAACACCTGCTTCCAATAATATCTTCAGCATCCCCTTAGGTATCGCTTTCCCTGCACCTATTAGTTCCTCGTTCTTATTAGGGTCAACTATACTATTTACAGTATATCTTCCCTCTATGGCATCCTGCTCTGTAGCTGAAGTAATTTTTACTTCCTTTGTTTCATAGAATACCCTAAGTATGTCCGAATTGGTCGAATATTCTGGAGAGGTAGCCCTCAGAAATGTAGCGGCAGGTATTTTCCCACCTTGGTCTATTCTTATTGCTAATGTGTCCTTCCTCGTTACTGAAATCTCTATCCAACTACCCCTATCAGGCACTATCCAGCAGGAGTGCATTTTCCTGTCCCCAATTCTTTCTTCACTAAAGTCGATACCTGGAGAGCGATGAAGCTGACTTACTATTACCCTCTCGGCACCATTTATAATAAATTCCCCGCCACCAATCATATGGGGGATATCACCTAAATAGACCTCTTCCTCTATAACTCCAGATGCCCCTGTCTTACTGAGCCGAAGACGGAGTTTTAACGGAGCCCCGTAGGTTAGCCGTAGTTGTCTACACTCGTCTGCGGTATATCGCGGCTGTCCTATATCATAGCTAACATATTCGAGCATTGTGCTGCCATCGTGTGTCTTTATCGGAAACGTCTCACGCAATATCGCCTCAAGCCCTACATTCTCCCTTCTATTAGGAGAAATATTCCTTTGGAGAAAATTGCTGTATGAATCCGTCTGTAACTTTACGAGAACCGGTACTGGCAATGTATCCTTTAACTTGCCGAACCTAATCTCTTCCATCAATACCTCCAATAAAAACAAAATCAAAGATTAAAATTAAAAAAGCAAAATTGCAGTTCAAAATTAAAAAATCACAGTCCTTCCTCAATTTTGAATTTTGCTCTTTGCATTTTTATTTTAATTCTACCTGTCCACCTGCCGTTTCTATCTCTTTCTTCAGTTTGTCGGCTTCTTCCTTATTGGCGCCTTGCTTGACGGTCTGGGGCGCCTTATCTACCAAGTCCTTCGCCTCTTTCAAGCCGAGGTTGGTTGCCGCCCTGACGACCTTGATGACCTGTATCTTGTTGTTGCCTGCCGACTTTAGGAACACATCAAATGTAGTTTTCTCCTCAGCCGCCGCAGGAGCCGCTCCAGCCGCTGCCGCCCCGCCCATAACTACCGGTGCCGCTGCGGTTACGCCGAACTTCGTCTCCAACGTCTTCACCCAGTTAGCAAGCCACAGGACCGATTGCTTGGAAACCAGCTCCGTGGCGAACTGCGACTTCTCCTCATCACTCAACTTCTGCACATTCTCTAAAAGTGCATTTACATCTGCCATTGTATGACCCTCCTTTCACTTTC
This sequence comes from Planctomycetes bacterium RBG_16_43_13, assembly GCA_001828445.1. The sequence continues at coordinate 3,684 of MHYJ01000022.1, read as the reverse complement.
TAACAATAAATTTACTTACTATCTTCCTTCTCTTTCTTATCCTTCACCGCATTTAGGACATATACTAACTTTGTCGCTATACCGTTTATACATCTCACAAGATTAGTCATAGGTGCGGCAAGCACCCCCACCATCTGCCCTAATAACTGCTCTCTGGATGGTATCTCAGATAACTTCTTGACATCTGCAGGTGAGATGACCTTGCCATCCATATAACCGCACTTTACATCAAGAACCTTATTTTTATCCTTATATCCGACTATCCTTTTGGCTAATGCTACAGGGTCTTTACCATATACAAGAGCTGTCATACCCGTCATATACTTTTCAACCTGCGTTAGCCCCAAACCATTAAATGTATGTGCGGCTACTGAGTTCTTTACTACATTCATACGGATATTGTCCTGACGCAACTCCCTCCGCAGTTCTACCGCCTGATTGCCTTTCAAGCCCTTATAGTCGATAAGGAGGAAGGTGTCCTGCCCCTTACACCTATTAGACAATTCACCTGATATTTTTTTGCGTATTATTTTGGACATAAATATTAAAAATCAAAATTCAAAATGAAAAATAAAGGTAATATTATATATAATAGGGATATGGGGCGAAGCCCCATCCTCAATTTTGAATTTTGCTCTTTGCATTTTTATTTTTCTTTTGCCTTCTCGACTAAATTTATTCTCACACCCGGGCTCATAGTAGCGGATAAGACCGCATTGGATATAAATACGCCCTTTACAGCAGGCGGTTTGGACTGATTTATATGTTCTAACAAGGTCTGGATATTTGCCACTAAATCGTTCTCTGGAAACGATAATTTCCCAACAGGGGCGTGGATATTGCCGCCTGCGTCCGTCCTGTATTCTATCTTACCCGCCTTAAATTCCTTCACGGCTGTTTTTATATCCTCCGTAACCGTGCCGCTCTTCGGAGACGGCATCTTACCCTGCGGACCTAAAACCTTACCTAATTTGCCGACGCTCTTCATCATACGCGGTAGAGTTATAGCCACGTCAAAGTCCGTCCAACCATCCTGAACCTTCTTGACAAGTTCCTCGCTACCTACCTCATCCGCCCCCATCTCCTTCGCAATCTTTGCCTCATCACCATCCGCGAACACTATGACCTTACGGCTCTTGCCAATCCCATTAGGTAGTGCTACAGAGCCCCTGACTGCCTGTTCTGTCTTCTTAGGGTCTATGCCGAGCAATATGGCTATATTGATGGTCTGGTCAAATTTAGTGCTGTCAAATTTCTTGACTACAGCCACCGCATCAGCGACAGAGTATTTCTTGGTAGCATCAAACTTCGCCAAATCCTTCTGGTAACGTTTACCTCTTTTATTCATCTTCTAATTTCCCAATCTTTTAATCTTATAGTAGTATCTTCCTAAATCGCTATATATTCAGAAAACGTCTGATTCTCTGGGATAGGCAGTCCATCCTCAATAAGCCCCTTTACGTGCATCTCAATCGCAGAGTGGATATTTTGCTCTGCTTCATCACGCGTGGCTCCAGTAGCCACACATCCGGGAAGGTCAGGAGAATAGGCAGAATAATTCCCATCCGCTTTTTCTATTACTACAAGAAAACGACGCATAAAGTTACCTCCTTAAGTTATTACTTCATTCTTGCTTGCTTTAATACGCTATTCAACGTGCCGTGAGCTAAATCGCTCCCGGGATGACCAGCTATAGTAACCCTACCGGGTTTTGCCTTATGCTTATACTGTCTATGGCTACCCTTCGTCGCCACTAAATACCAGCCATCATTCTCTATCAACTTAATCACGTCCCTAACTTTCACGACTATCTTTCAATCTTAATTTTTTTAATCTTAAAATCTACTTTTTCTCCCCCTCGTTGCCCTTTTTATCCTCGCCCTTCGAGAAGGATTTGAGCTCCCTTGTAAATTCAAGTCCGGCACCTTTAACAGATTCTTTCACAATCCCTATATCCCTTGCAAACCACATCTCCTTTTTCTCCATCTTCATTGCATTATCAAACACAACTCTGGAAATCTTCCAACACTTCATCTTCCCAGCAGGAACCTCTATCTCCTCTTCACCCTCATTCTTACTGTCATTCTCTACAAGCATTTCAGAAGAACTCCACTTACTACCTTTTTTTAATGGGAACTTTAGCACAAGTTGTTTAGACAGATTGTTATTGTTACCCTCTTTATAATACTCTTTAACTCCTTCTTCATCTACGACATAGCAAGAAGTTGCTATACTATCAGATTCTTCGACAACGAAACCTTCCACATCTCCAACCTTCTCTGTGCCTGTAACTTCAATTTTTACTTCCCCTGCTTCGTAAGAAGCCTCAGGGGCAGCTACTTTAATCACAAATGTATACGTCCACTTATATCCTACCTTTAGCGGAAAGTATGCAGTGTCATCTGTCGCCTCTCCATCCCAGAAATTCCACCCCACTGTAAGAGACATTACCACCACCACGAGCAAAAGTGCAAATGTCCTCATATTTTCCTCCAATCTTAAAATCTTCCAATCCTAAACTCTCAAACTCCGCACTCCTCACTCTTAACCCTCAACTTTAATCCCCATATTCCTCGCCGTGCCTGCTATGACCTTGACTGCGGCGTCTATATTCTGTGTATTCAGGTCTTTTGCTTTTATTTTTACTATCTCCTCAATTTGTTTCCTTGTAACAGTTCCGACCTTCTCCTTATTGGGCAGAGCCGAACCTTTTACTATCCCTGCCGCCTTTTTTAATAAAACAGACGCTGGCGGGGACTTAATTATGAAGTCGAAAGTCCTGTCTTTATATATAGTAACGATTACGGGTGTAAGCATGCCCTCTGCCTTCTTAGTCGCATCGTTAAAACGTTTCACGAACTCGCCTATATTCACACCGTGCTGTCCTAATGCGGGACCGACTGGCGGAGCCGGTGTCGCCGACCCACCCGGGCACTGCAACTTCACCTTCGTCATTATCTCTTTTTTTGGCGCCATATTATCTTAAAATCAAAAATTAAGAATTAACAATTCTAAATTTTTCATTTTTAATTATTAATTCGCCCCTATATTTTCTCTACCTGCCAATATTCCAAATCCACCTTAGTAGCCCTGCCGAATATAGTTACTGTAACTACTATTAGCCCCTTCGCCTCGTTTATCTCCTCGACTATGCCGTCGAAGTTCTCGAAGGGCCCATCCTTTATGCGGATGCTATCACCCTTCTGGAAGTCAATCTTAATCCTCGGCTTATCATCAGTAGCTGTTGCCGTAGCAAGTATCTTCTCCACCTCATATTGAGCCAT
>MHYJ01000022.1:0-147 GCA_001828445.1 Planctomycetes bacterium RBG_16_43_13 | reverse complement strand
ACCAGTTTTTAGTCATAACCATAACAAATTAACAATTAAGAATTGATAATTGCGTCTCCTTCATTTTTAATTTTTAACTTTTAATCAGAATCCTATATTTATTTTCTCCATAGCGAACGAGAGCCCCTTATCTACGAAAAACAGAAA
>MHYJ01000021.1:7983-14270 GCA_001828445.1 Planctomycetes bacterium RBG_16_43_13 | reverse complement strand
GCCAGGCCAAAAGTCATCGTCTATTCCCGTGAGCTGCCCGACTGTCCTCGCTATAAGAACATTATTGCCTATTTTGACATTTTGCTAGCAGACTCGGAAGAAGACTTCTGGGAAAAAATAAGCAGCCATCCTGCCGATGCCGCGCTGGTCTGTCTCTGCTCCGCCACTGAAAAAGACGTAGCGGATGTGCTGCGATTGGAGGCCATGACCGGCCTGGTGCCGTTGATCGTTTGTTCTAAAGCTCTCGGCGCGGACTTTGTGCGCCAGGCGGCGCAGCAAGGCTTCAGTCGTTTCTTCCTCTGTACCCGGGACGCCGATAAAATAGCCGATCAGATTTATGACCTCATACGCCGGGGCGGTATAAAAGAACATATCCAAAAACTCTGGCCCGGCAGCTTTGAAACTTCGCTTTACGTGGGCAAACTCATCGATGAAATTATTCATGCTTTTCCGTACCGGCCGCAGGTTCGCGAATTGGCGCAGCGGTTGCGAGTTGACCGGGTCTGGCTCTATAAGCTCTGTAAGCGAGCTTTTGACCGTACTCCCTGCGAGCTGGTGCGTCACTTATGGGTTTACCAGGCTCTGCGGCTGATGCAGCGCACGGATTTTGACAACACCGATATTGCCGAGCAACTCGACTATAGCGATGAGAGCAGTTTGGTGCGGGATTTTCATAAAGAGCTTGAATACTGCCCCAAGGAAGCGAGGAAACGACTGCTGACAAGCACCCCCGAAGAGCTTCTCGGTCAGGCCGGTCATCCTTCCAAAGGGGACTGACAGACACCCGGCTTGTGTTCTGATCCCACCTTGACGTTCAGCGCGATAAATTTTTTCAAAAAATTGCGAAAATCAGTTAACATTTGGTAAGAAAAGTTAACAAAAGTTAACATATGGTAAGACGGAATTTGGAGTTTTGTATTATATTAATGCCAGTTGTTCATCTGAGCGAAATCATCTTTACAATGGGAGAGCATCGTTATGAGCGGAAAATTACTCACAAGATTCTTTCTCCTGGCACTTTTTGCGGTGGGGTTGACAGCGGAATCGCAGACAGTTCATCTGAAACCCGGGGTGAACGAAATAGTCGTTAAAATCAACAACAAATCCGCTTTGAGTTTTAGCTCGGCCTACCTCGATACAAGGCATGCAAGCCTGCCGGAAGAAATTACGATTTCAGCAAATTCGCAGCGCCTGGATGTCGCTGCAAACACCTTGAGTAACAACGGACTGATCCTGCAAGTGAATGTGGATGACGGCTTGGAGCCGGGGATCTATGAGATACCCCTGGTGCTCAGAGATGAGGCGAATCATTCCTGGAGCTTTACCCTCACCGCCGAGCTTGCATCGCAAAAGCCCGCCAGTTACGAGCTTGGACAAAATTATCCCAATCCTTTCAATGCCACCACACAAATAAAGTACGCCCTGGCCGCCAGGGACAAGCAGAATACCAGGCTGATTATTTATGACCTCTTGGGCCGGCACATTCGCACTCTGGTGGACAAGGAGCAAGCCGGCGGTGCTTACCAGGTAAGCTGGGACGGAAAAGACGATTATGGGCAGGATGTGGCGTCCGGTGTTTATTTTTACCAGCTCCGGTTTAAGGATCAGATTCTGCATAAGAAAATGCTATTGCTGCGATAGTGCACCACAAAGAAACTTTTGCAAATCGACAAGTCATGACCTATTTTGGTAAAATTCGCGGTACAATATTACAAGATGATTAATTTAAGAAAACCGACTTTTTTCTACCTGATAATGATTTCCATTTTTCTTCAAAATGTGAAATGCTCAAAGGATTTCAGCCCGACTGACTCTAACGCAGAATCTGAGGAAGAATTTGAAATCGTCTATAATGAAGCGGCTTACTATGACACCACTTATGACGCTAACATTAAAGGAATTTACGCTTATAAGAGAGACGATCATAATCTGTACTATGCTGATTATGATACGTTCAAACTTGAATTAATTGAAGGTTGCCAGGATGAAATAATGACAGACATGCTGCTCAATGACACTCATGACCTGTTGCTGGCATGTTCCTTCCATCGATTATATTTTGTCGATACCAACAGCAATCAAAAAGTCGGTGAGATTGAGGTGCCAGATAGCTATGCTGATCTGGGAGATAATATTGTTCCCGGAGCGCGGAAATTGCTGCCCTGCCAGTGGAGCGAGGATCATTGTATTCTTGTCTGTCGGTCTGTTTTTCTGGTAAATTTAAATACCTTGAGCCTTGAACGGATAATTTGGGACTATGAAACATTCCCAACAGAATCATGGATTCATCACCTGAGCCTCGGAGATGACGGGAGATCTCTTTATGTGAGGCTGACTTATTGGGGAAGCATCCCTATCGATGATACCTATTCCTGGGGCGGGCTGCTGCAAAAAATAGCCAGGATTGACCTTAGAACAGGCCAGTTTGAATCAATACATGATTATCCGAAAGAAGACATCAGTGCGAAAATCCTTTATGCCAGCAATGATTTTTTAATGGTATACAACTTTCACACAATCACCCGATTTTCTGTTCATACCGAGAAGTTAATCGACAGTTTTGATATACGACTTCCTAAATACCTGGGGGAAAATATATCAAATTATTTAACAGAGGCATATTCTTTTGGCAGTCATTTAATCATCGCCGATTCAAATTTGTCATTTTATCTGCTTTACCCGGACAGAAAGGAATTAGAATTATACATGGCTTTACCATATCATAGTTATTATGGAATCCTGTACCAAAAGCTCAAAGGAGGTGATGTTTATGCTTGTCTTTCCGTTGGCGCTGATGACAGAATAAAAATCATCAATCTGTCGCAAAAGAAAATCATACGCGATTTAAACAGAAATGAAATTAACCTGTTTGTTTTAAAAGAGGGAGACTAAAATGAAGCAGATAATGTTAACCACCATGATTTTACTATCGTTTTTTATGCCAATCGCAATAACCCCTTCCTATTCGTCAGAAGTGTTTTATGTAGACATGCCTTCGCTGTCCAAACATGCTTTTGATATTGTTGAAGGAGAAGTCATTGCCGTAGAATGCAAATGGTATGAACCTCACAATTCGATTTATACCTATACAACAATAAGATTAGAGAAGGCATTGAAGAATAAGGTAAAAACAGAGGAAATTATCTTGAAGGATATAGGAGGCAAAATAGGCGATATTATAACTTCCGGTCCTGTTTTGGTAAGCTATACCGTCGGTGAAAAGGTATTGGTGTTTCTTCAAAGAGATGGAGATTATTTCACTACTTATTGCCGGGGGCAAGGAAAATACAGAATTGAAATGATGAATGGCGCAAAAGTCTTGAAAAAAGATATTAATCTTGATGAATTGAGATTGCCTAAAGGGATTCACATGGAAAACATAAAGACACAACTCAATTATTCTGACCTGTTAGAAGAAATTCACAATAACATGAACCAATAAAATTGAATGGGAGGATTTAGAAATGAACAGGAATATCTTAATAACAGTTCTCTTGACTTTTATTGCCAACGTTTTCCCAAGCGATGAATGGAGAATTATGGCGCCACCATGGTTACAAACGAAAAGTCAATATGATTCACCCCCTTTTTACCATTGGGAAAAGCAAAACATTGGCTATCGCATAAATAGCTCGCCTGCGGGCGTATCACAACAGAGGATTCATGATGCGTTTGATGAATGGGACGACTTATCAGAAAACATTAATTTTGTTTCAGGCAGTGATGTGACAATTATTTCTTATAATGGAGAGCCAATTGATTGGTTTGGCGCTACCAGCTACCCTTCAAAAAATGAAACCACAGGCAAAATTATTAGTGTGCTGGTTCAATTGAACATCTCCCAATTTCACTACTATCCTCCTGTCAAATTTTTCCCGATTCAATGGACAGATGGCACTGAAGACGTCGATTTTAACCGTCCTTCTGGCGCTACTCAATACGTCGACCTGCAAAATACCATGACCCATGAGGTTGGGCATGTGCTTGGTATTGATCATCATTCAACTGGCACAGGAGAGCCCACCATGGCCACACGCGAGCAATGCCCAGATTTTAATACAACTCTAAAACGGCGCGATCTTGAAGATGATGATAGATTCGCCTTTGAATTTCTTTACGCTATTAAATCTGGCACGATGAAAATCAACCAAACCTGGCGAGATGCAACACATACGACAACCGGAGCAATATCTCTGTTGTCAGGGACCACATTGACCATCATGCCCGGTGTAACGGTTAATTTTTATGGTGATCTTACCGTCTCCAGTGGGGTAACCTTGTATGTGGATAACTGGGACCAGACTGGTGATATCATTTTAAAATTTGATGGAAAGGTGGATGTTTATGGTACAATCGCTGCTTATTATGCAGATTTTAAAGAAATCTCATCCGGAAGCTTTGACGGGATTTATGTACAATCTGATGCGGACGCTGAAATAATGTACTGCAATATTGAAGATGGATACTATGGAATCCACACTTACAGCAGTGATTGGGTGAAAATATTAGGTAACACTTTCAAAGACTGTCATACAGGGGTCTCATTATCCGGTGGGAGCAGGTATCTTTACGTCAGTATGAATACTTTTGACAATAATTGGAGATCCATAAGTGTTAGCTCCACCGCTACCGGGATTCATTACTGTACAATTCAAAACACAGGGGGCCACGACGGCATTAATTTGCAGGGCTTAACCTCAATTGGAAATATTCATGATATTAATATCTTTGGTAATGGTAATCTTTTTCGGGGCATTTAGTTTATTGCCTACTGTGAAAACGCCACGGTAAGAGATTCCGAAATAGAAGGGTGCAGTGAAAGTTGTGTATATAATGCCTCTGGTTCTGAAGGCATCGTTTCCCCGGATAATATCATCCGGCGCGACGGACAGTATTCTACAAAGAACAGTAACTCAGGTTACCAATTTGATGCACGAAATAATATATGGTACGATATGTATAATTATGGCCCAGTAAATACTTCAGGAGGAACCTTTTATAAAAGATTAGGCCTAATTGCTGAGGATGAAAGAAAGTTTAAAGACGCCGTAAAGCATTTTGAAAATGGAGAGAATTCTGAAGCTCTTTTGCTTTTTAAGGATTTGATTATCAATTACAGTGAATCAGAATATGCTAAAAAAGCCTTTTATTATATTATGCTTGTATTTGAAGATTTTGATAAGAATGGAATGAACGAAGCAGCAGAAATCAGAGGGGAAGATTACAAAAAGAATTATCATGCGGAGAAAGAGAGGCGTAAGAGGCTTCGCGAAGATGCTCTCGAATATTTTAGAGAAATTAAAAGCTCGCTGAATGCAGATAATGTACTCATGGACAGAGTAGACGTTCATTTATTATACTGGCTGGAAAGAAACGATAGGCGTTCGGAAACAGAGGCAAAATATGATGAGCTCATTTCAAGCGATATCCCAAATGAGTTAAAAGATGGATTAATATTCAACAAAGCTCTCTATTATATTCATAGAAAAAACAACATTGACGGCGCCATTGCCTTGCTTTTGGATTTGGCGAACAAAGACAATGATATTTCCGAATCTGCGCGCGATCAATTGATTGCACTCGGCGATGCAGAAAGACCGCTTACGCCGCCCTCTCCACAGGCTACTCAAACGCTTGATGAAGGCGAAGCGACTTTAGTCTTTGAAAACTATCCTAATCCATTTAATCCGGCCACCACATTTTCTTTTCATTTGCCGGAAACAGGGCACTTTGTATTGAAAATATATGATATTCGTGGGCGTGAAGTGGTCACTTTAGTTGACAGAGAACTCATGAAAGGCAGTCATGAGGAAATATGGAGCGGTCAAGATAATTTTGGTATGGCAACAGCGTCCGGTGTATACATTTGTCAGTTAAGCTATCAAGGCAAGATTTTCAGAAAGAAAATTTTATTGGCAAGATAGGAAAGGGATTTCACCATGTTCAGGAAAAAGGATGTGATCATAGCAATAGCTGTGCTAGTATTATTCGTCTTGAGCGGAATGTCTTTCGCGCAAAATTCCCAGGAGATCATTCTAACTATCGAAGATGTTTCTGCGCCGGAAAAATTAGCTCATTTCAACAATGGTGAATCGCTGAGAAAGCAAATGAAATTCAATGAGGCAATAGCGGAATATAATAAGGTGATTAGCGGTGGTGAATCTTGTGGCAAGGAATCCGAGGCGCATTATAACATTGGACTATGCTATACCTGGCTGGGAAAACTCGATAGTGCGGCCACCATTTTTGGTGATGTTATAAGAATTTATTCTGGTGACGGTTTGGCT
>MHYJ01000021.1:199-7939 GCA_001828445.1 Planctomycetes bacterium RBG_16_43_13 | reverse complement strand
GAAAATGCTATCATACGCCTTGAAAACACACTAAATAGCCAAGTATGTAAGGATATGGAGCTCAACGCCATGATGCAATTTGCCATCGGCAAGATTTACGGGGCTTATTTGAGAGACTGGCAAAAAGCCGGTGAATTTTTCAAGCTTGTTTCAGAGAGATATCCAAATACCAAGATAGCCAACCACCCTTACTTGAAAGAATTAAAAAAATGACTGTAATTTTTTTTCAACTCTTCTGCACTTGCTGGCAAATAATAATGAAATGCATAAGGAGAGATTACCCATGAGAAAAAAAATTGTTTTTTTATTGCCTTACCTCCTCCTTGTCTTCTTAATACAAGAAGTAAAAAGCTGGATGCCTCCGCTTGAAATTGATGTCGTTTCTATTACATTTGATTTTGAAGCTGGCTATGCAGACGATGCATTGTATATTCGCAAAAATGCTTCTACCTATATAGCAAAACCGGAATGGCTTCCCCCTTCTCGAAACAACCCATTAGCTTATATAAAAAGCCAGGCAAACAGACACATATATGTCAGTTTCACGCATAATCAGGGGGCTGGCGAAATATGCTTTATGGTTGTCAAAGCTAATGGAGGAGGTTATTACCCGGGGACTATTCAAGAGACATACGTTTCTTTTCCCTCATGTGGTACTACGGCATCAGCCGAATTAACCCTGACTGGTGGCTCAACGCCAAGTTATGTGCAAAAATGGGGATTCTCATTGTATTGGTACGTTACAGAAGTGAATGATCAACCGCAAGATCCCAATTTATCTCTTGGGACGACAGGGAGCCATCTCTATTATACTTTGCTTGCCGCTCCGCAAAGTCCCATGTCTGAGCCATGGACCGATGTGTTAGACTATTCCTGTGTGTGGGCAGTGAATCAATCGACTGCTCTCGGAGCAGCTTCTGCAATAACCAATTCCTTGTTCAACAGTGGGTTCAACTATGATGTCGCCGGAGGTGGAGCAGCACATTATGGTAATTGGGCACAATTTAACCTCGGTACCTTTCTTTCACACTTGGGCAGTTCAAACCTTGTAAACTGTCTTGACATGGGAAAAGCTGTTACCACTTTCGGCAATGCTATCGGTTGTGCCTTTGGTTTAGCCTCTTACGGATACACATATCCCGGCGAATATCCTATTGACGGTCCGCTAAATTGTATTGATCCCATTGGGACACCGGCGCCGACCAATAATCCTTTTGGCAGCCCGCTCATTAGAAACGATTGCGGAAGAACAGGATTTTCATATCATGCCTTTGCTGAGCGTGAACCCAATCCTGATGCTTGGTATGTCTGGGATGCGACTCTTAAATATGATATGGATACAGACCCCGATAATGTTACTGGCTCAAATCCTGGCTGCGGCACCACTACTTCCGGGCACTCCATGATATTACCTGCTAATCACCTAGAAGGGGCATACGTTGAGCGGCTCATTGACCCATGGCCGATTTGGTATCAACAAACGCCGACGTTAAGACGAAACCGCAGTTTTTCCGTTCAGTAAAATTGCCTACAATCATAATCGCAGAAGGAGAATAAAATGTTATCAACGAGTTTGAAGGGTTTTATCTTTTTAATGACTTTTTGTACAGTTACCATTGCTCAGATGCCGGATGACGATTTTGGGTATAATGACTGGCCAGGTAAAAATGGGGCGGTCAAACATCGAATCGAAGTGCCAGTGACTCCTTTCTTGGGATACGAATTGGAGCTCACCCCAACATTTAACGATAGTACAATATGGCTGCAGATGCCCGTCTCAAAAGATGATACTGTTAAATTGGGAAGATTGGTCATGCAGTTATATCCGACTATAGAAAAGGCTCAGCTTGGCCTGAGAGATTACCTGTATACTTTCCAATCGACGATTAAACCTCCGCGACTAAAAGAAGAGGAATTCCCCAATGGCGATGTGGCATTCGGTTGGGAAAAAGAAGGAGTTTATCGTGTGTACTTTTGCGATAACAATCTCATGATAATTATTGAGGCTCCTGACCTTGTTGCCAGGGAGCTTGCCGCAAAAGTTGATAGTATCATTCAGGCTGCCCCCAATTGGTCCGCCGGTGATGCCCAACCGGCTTTTATTATTTCGGAGCAGTTTATCCAGGCTTTTTTCGCAATGACCCCATAACCTCCATCGAGAAAGAAGAAGAGGTTATGGGGGGAAATGGTGATTATTTGCTATATCAGAACTACCCCAATCCATTCAACGCCTCAACCGTCATCCGTTATGTTCTAACCGGCCCTACAGAGGTGAGCTTGAAAATATACAACATCACCGGAAAGGAAATAATCACACTGGCTGAGGGACATCAGCCTGCGGGCACATATCAGCTTATATGGGATGGGAAGGACAGCAACGGTCAGCCGGTTCCCTCTGGCGTATATTTTTATCGGCTTGAGAGAGGGGCACTGGTTCAGACAAAAGCGATGAGCGTGGTGCGATAACGGGGAAGGGAAAATGACGATCAAGACCGGGTTAATTTTTATCTTAGTACTACTGTTGGGACGATTTATCCTGAAGGAAAATTTATCGAAAAGAAAAAGGATTTTATCTCTCAAATAAAGCCGCTTTTCGATGCTTCGCTGACGGCAACATCCAGTCGTGCTTTCAAACCAATTATCACGAAATTTGCACTGGAGAAAAATCCTGTTAAAAGCGGCAGCAGCACAAAGTTACTCATTGATGTAGAGGATCCATATGGCAGCGAAATAACTTATGTATGGCGGATGACAGGAGGCAGCATCGAAGAGGACAGAGAGGGAAATTATTATTTTCGTACCGACACAGATGCTGTTCTTACCCTTTTTGCTGTCAATAATTTGGGATTTGCCGCGAAAGCCGAGGTTGAAATAAAGATTGAATAGCCAAACATGAGGTTTATAGCCTGATCCCGTGCTAGCAGTGAAATAAGAGGCGGAAATTATCTGCGGTTTTTTCGATTTCAGATATCGGATGAAAATGTGTTTGTTTGAGTTGGCGATAATGTAAAGAACTCAGAAATACAAAATGAAAAAGATTTCATATTCAACTCATTTTTTCTCTCCCTATTGCATAAGCCTGTTTTTAATTCCAAATTATATTCATACTGAAACTAAATGGCAAACACAGAATCCATCACCGACAGAAGCATACTTGCTTTGTGTCGAATCAATCAATGATAAAACAGTTTTTATTGGTGGGATGGGGGGTACGCTTCTAATGACAAATGATGCTGGTAAAACATGGAATGTTCGAAAATTCCCTGATATGCACGATATCCATGGCATAGCTTTTAAGGATTCTTTGAATGGCTGGATAATAGATAGCTTTCATTGTTATCAAACAAATAATGGTGGCAAAAATTGGAAAAAAGTCAGTATGAATCTTTCTACTTATATATTTCATGACATATTCTGTTTTAATGATACAGTTTACTTACTTTTAAAGCCATTTACTTCTGTGCTATTAGAATTAGTAGGTGCGAACAGTCTTATAATTAAAAGCACAGATTCTGGAAAGACCTGGCAAAAACTTGATGTACACATAGGTGGAAAACTGCTCTCCGCATTTTTTCTAAACGAAAAATGCGGATTTCTTTATAGCGAAGAAAATGTCAGTATTGATGCAAGATATACATTTTTTTACAAGACATATGATGGCGGAGAAAAATGGATAAAAAGCATTTTCCCAATTAGTTATCATACATTGGGAATGCATTTTATAAACCCAGACACGGGCTTTGTTGGACAATATCGAACAACCGATGGTGGAATGACTTGGGAAAATATGTTTCTTGATCACTTTCCAGGTAACGAAAATTTTGAAGCAATTTTTTTTACAGATTCAAATCATGGTTGGGCACTGAATTGGTATAAAATATTTCAGACGGTAAATGGTGGACTTTCATGGCAGTTGCTTGATCAGCAGGGAAGCTATCGCTTGATGGATATTAATTCTACTGAGAATGGAACGGGCTGGATCGTTGGATGGGGATGCAATATTTTCAAAAAATCCCCAGGAGAAAACGAATGGATACCCTTTAGCACAGGTCCAAGAAATGTATTGAATGATATCTTCTTTATTAATCAAAATGAAGGATGGTGTGTAGGTACAGGTGGGCTAATTCTACATACAGTAAACGGTGGTGAACTATGGGAACAGCAAGAAAGCCATATAGACAGCACTCTATTTACTGTAAAATTCATAAATAATCTAGAAGGCTGGATTGTTGGTGATCGCCTAGTGCTAAATACAAATAATGGTGGTCACACGTGGAATATACAAAATGATCTGAACTTACAATTCACTGATATTGATTTTTTTAATGAAAAAACTGGCTTATTAATAGATGGTTTTGGCAAAATTTTTCGCACCACAAATAGCGGCAAAGATTGGCGGATCGTTAGTGATGAAAATTTTTCATTATTATTGACGTCAGTAGAAATTATAAATGAAAACGAAGCATGGATTGGTGGTTCAGGAGGATTAGTTCACACAACTGATGGTGGTGAAACATTCCAATGGCACAGTTTTCCTTATTTGAATACAGTGCGGGATGTTCAGTTTATTAATGACAATCATGGCTGGCTTAGAAATTATAATGGAGTGCTTTTTGAAACTACTGATGCCGGTACTACATGGTATGAATTCCCGATGGGAAAAGGTATAGAAGATGGACCTATAGCAGCCTTTTATATGGCAAATGCAAAGAATGGTTGGATCTATTCTCTTTCTGAAGGCGGATATCTCGTGCAAGTTATTTTAGATGGATCTTTATCTGTAATTAATAAATATGCAGTTCATCTGATAAATTCAATCTATTTTTTTAATTCTTCATCAGGCTGGGCTGCCGGCGGAGGTGGAACAATTTTGAAATATAAAGGAACTGATGAATTGCTCCCAGTAGAAAAAGATCAGCGAATAAATATCTTTCCCAATCCCTCAACTAAGGAAGGACTTTATATCACCTTTTATCTATACCAAGTGCAATTTGTAACTGTTCGGGTTTTTAACTCTGTAGGACAAGAAATTCAAACTCTTTATAGCGACTGGTTCAGCGACGGAGAAATAATGCTAGTTTGGACCCTTCACAACATCGCTTCAGGTACATACTTCATTTCAGTAGAATGTAATGAATTTAGTCAAACTCAAAAATGTACAATAATTCATTAATTGAGGAGGTGATTGCCTTATTTTCCTTTTTTTCTTTTTTTCTTTTTTTCTTTATTTGATTACGCTAAATGCTAAATGTATTGTAGCAATTGATTCCAAACGGAGGTAAATCATGAAAAAAGTGAGTTTTGCCTTTTGGAGTGCTATTTTATGCACTGCCTTGTTCGCTCAAAACGTTCAGAATTACAAAAATTTAAACTGGCGCGTTTTTCATTGGCTCAGTTTTTCAAATTATGTAGACATTAATTCAGAAGAATGGACAAAGATGCCGAGGCGAAATAAGTTATCTCTGATGCAAATTCCAGAGGATGAACTGCTGACAATGCCTACAGAAAAATTAATTCAAGCTTACATAGATTGTGCATTTGCCAGAAATTTCTTCCTTCACTCAAGCATAGAATCATACTATAATGAGTTATACAATAGTTTTAACGGTGTTCGTGAATTGATGAAAAGAGAAGATGCCTTTGAGGAAATAATAAAATTTTATAGTTCAATGGATTCACAAGATAGTGCTATCAGTGCTGCTGGCCTCCCAATGAGATTTCAAATCCAGTTTATTGAATACTTAATTGGCAACCCTCGCTTACTAGAAGGATCAAATCATGAACAGCTTCTAAATCTAGCCACTGAACTTATTAAAAAATCTCAAAGAAGAACTGCAATTCAATATGCAGAGGATAATTTGCAATCAAATACATATGCACTAGCTCAACTGTTAGCAAGCCCCAGTTCAAATAGAAAAAATGATTTGATTCAAATTGATCAAATAGATTTTTTGCTTAAAACCGGCAGAATACCTAACGAGGCTATTACTTTTCAAATTTTAAATTTGGCTAAGGATTTTGCTTCTTACTAAGCCAATGCCAAACAAAGGAGGCAAACCATGTTACTCAGAAAAGAAATTAATGTGTTAATAGCCATTACTTATCTTCTCGTAGCTTTTGAGTTATCTTTTTCGATAACCATCCGCACACCTGAAGGTCGGGAAGTTACAGTTTTGCAACTCACTGGAGATCCGTACTATACCATTGGTTGGGCTCAATATTGGATCAATTATTATACATTAGATGCGACCATAATCGGCAATCCGACTGTTGCATATAATTGTCATGGATATGCTTGGTCTAAGACAGAGGGCCAAGGAGATTATTTCATTCAAGATAATGAAGAATTAAAATTCTTCAATGATTCAGCGTATTCTAATGATGGACAGTCATCTTATATCTCTGCTTCTGAAGCTCAGGCAACACATGGCTGTTATGAACCATATAGTGATCATTCAGTAAGAATTATAAAAAATAATTATCCTGTTAGTAGCGTTGACACACAAACGTGGGTATCAAAATGGAATGATGGCCCACTTGTTCGTCATGCACCCCGTGAAGATTATTATGCTGCTAGTTATGAAGCAGAATATGGTTCTCCTGTACCTGTTCAATTCTTGAAACTTAAAACATCTCACTCCGGCACTCTTACAAATTATCAAAAAATCTGGATAGGTGCTGGCGGAATAACTCATACAGTATCCGGGAACACCACAACTCAAAACTCACTAACAATCAAATCAGGCGCAACGGTCAATCTGGGCACCTACTATATTAATTGTTCAGGCTCTGGTCAGATTAATAACCAAGGCTCAGTCAATCCAAATATACAAATCAAACAATCGGGCACTTTAAAAGCTCTGTATCCAACTATTCAGTCAGCAATAAACGCTTCCACCACCAGTCAGCAAGTTGAGCTTTATGGATCTTATTTGCTAAATACAAATACTTCGATACCGACCAGCAAGACCCTTATTCTTAAATCGAATGCCTCGCTTACGATGAGTACTTATAACATTACGACTAGTTCCGGCACGATCACTGTTGAAGCCGGTGCCCTTTTATACAAGGATGTTCGCCTCAAACAATCGGGAGTGATAAAGGGTTTGTATCCCACAATTCAGGCAGGAATAAATGCCTGCACCAGCGTTCAGGCCGTTTACCTCAAAGCGGGCGACTATACTGAAAATATTTCCATGACAGATTACTCTTACCTGAAAGGCGCCGGAAAGACACAGACAGATTTGTATGGAACCATCACTTTTAACAACGTCGACTGGGGCACGCTTGAAGACCTGCGTATTTCCCAGGACATTAATATCCAGGGCGGAGACGCCGTTTTAGTCGGCGACGTCACCGCGGCGGACATCATCAATATCGATAACGGAGTGAACCACATCATTGACAATGTCACCACCTCGAATGATGGCTATGTCGACTCGTACTGCTCCGATCCTCTTCTTGAAGATATCACTTCCACCAACAGCAGATCCATTGGCATCATATCCTATGGAAGTGACCTATATATTTTGGGCGGTGCTTATGAAAACAAGACCTACGGAGCCTGGTTCAGCCTGGATGTCGATGCCGATTTTGAGGACGTGGCCTTCTGCACCCAAAGCGGCCAATCGGAAAAAGATATTTACGTATCATCCGGCTCAAGCAGCGCCGATGTTATCGTCGGCAGTAACGGTACCTTTAGCAGTTGCCCGCCGCCCTTTTATGGCGATGTTGAGATTG
>MHYJ01000021.1:0-181 GCA_001828445.1 Planctomycetes bacterium RBG_16_43_13 | reverse complement strand
ATTGCGGTCGTCAGTACAAACAGGTTGCCGGTAATGAATCAGAAGATGCGGGACTCGTTACTTTAGCCGGTAAAACCCAGACTTCATCCCCTTCGTTAGCAGCTTACCTTCAACTGAAAAACGATTACTATGTCCTGCGAAATAGACTGCTGGCGGAGAGAAGAAAGAATCGTTTTGTTTC
>MHYJ01000020.1:25181-25306 GCA_001828445.1 Planctomycetes bacterium RBG_16_43_13 | reverse complement strand
CCGCTGATGGGAAGGAATGGTTAGTAGGTGTGGCAGAGAATAAGTCCCTTAGTGAGTTGTTTGGGGAAAAAGCAAAGATAACGATTGATGCTGTAAGCGGCAAGGTGCTGAAAGTGGATATTAAC
>MHYJ01000020.1:23864-24786 GCA_001828445.1 Planctomycetes bacterium RBG_16_43_13 | reverse complement strand
AGCGTATGCATCGAGGGCTTATGCGAAGGTGAATAGTGCTTATAAAGGTGATGTGGCTATCTATGACTCAGCGAAGGATGTCTTGACTGACTACGACATTATAAAAAGTGCGATAGCTGACTATGACAAAGTGATAGAGCTAAATCCAGCAAATTCTGCTGCATACTACAACAGGGCTTCTGCGAGGCAGCTCATCGGCGACGGCGAAGGTGCCAGAGCTGATTACGATAGGTCAGGTGAAATTAGTAGAGAAGAATCGCTGAGAGAAAACGGTGGGATGTCGAGAGATGGGTTAGATTTAGATAGGGAACTTACTATATATAGGTTGAGGCGTGAGATAGCAGAACTCGATAAGGTGATAGAGAAAGACCCCAAAGATATGAATGCATTATATCTACGAGGCAATGCGAAGCGTGGGCTTGGCGACCGCAAAGGTGCGATAGCTGACTACGATAAAGCAATAAAAGGAATGGAGCGGATATATATAGCGGCTCATGCCCCCAAACCTGTCCCTGACAATGTCCCCAGCTATTCTATAGCAGAAATATATAACGCCCGTGGTCTTGCAAAGGATAAACTCTTCGACCACAAGGGTGCAATAGCTGATTTTGATGAGGCGATAAAGATGAATCAGAAATATGTAGAGGCGTATAGAAACAGGGCGTTTGCTAATGTGATGCTTCATAAGTATGATGATGCGGTAGATGACTATGACAATATTATAGTGCTAAATCCAGAAGATGCTCGTGCATATGTAAGCAGAGGCAATACGAAATGTAGGGGTGGCGACTATAAGGGTGCGAGAGTCGACTGGGAGAAGGCGATTGGAATAAATGCCTCTCTCGAGTATGTGCTCAGACCACTCATTAGAGCGATGTGGGGAAAGTAAATTAACAGAATGTTATTTTTTTAGAAAGGAGGC
>MHYJ01000020.1:23502-23788 GCA_001828445.1 Planctomycetes bacterium RBG_16_43_13 | reverse complement strand
CCACGTCCTGTGGCGGACTTCTTCACGGTGAAGTATCACAACGTGAACGTCAGCATAAAAGACCAGCTTGCCGAGACGTCTGTTGACCAGATGCTCAAAAACATCTCCGGCAACAATGCAGAGGCAGTGTATCTATTTCCCGTTCCGCGCGGTGCGGATATAACCAACTTCGATATGTATGTCGGCGAGGTGAAGATGGACGGGAAAATCCTACCTGCGAAGGAGGCGCGCGACATCTACAATTCTATAGTTCGCAGTAAAAAAGACCCTGCACTTTTGGAATACG
>MHYJ01000020.1:23173-23436 GCA_001828445.1 Planctomycetes bacterium RBG_16_43_13 | reverse complement strand
CAAGGTGAAGAGAAACAACTCAAGATAAAGTATTCTGATTTGCTGAAGAAGGACTCAGGGCTCGTTCACTATGTCTATCCGCTTAATACGGAGAAGTTCTCGAAGTATCCGCTTGAGAGCGTTCGCATAGTGATAACGCTCAACTCCACGACGCCGATTAAGAACATCTATTCGCCGTCGCACGACTTGGTGATTACGAGGGTAACAGAGACACAGGCACAGGCAGTGCTTGAGATGAAGAAAGAGACGCCGAAACACGACCT
>MHYJ01000020.1:23067-23154 GCA_001828445.1 Planctomycetes bacterium RBG_16_43_13 | reverse complement strand
GACAAGAGCGATATGGCGGCAAATCTAATTTCGTATAAGCCGTCAGGCGATAGTGACGGATATTTTATATTTATGGTGTCGCCGAAA
>MHYJ01000020.1:22838-23004 GCA_001828445.1 Planctomycetes bacterium RBG_16_43_13 | reverse complement strand
AGTATGGGCGAGGATAATAAAATAGGACAGGCGCGGGACGCACTGACCTTCTGTCTCAAGAACCTGAATGCGAACGATAAGTTCAATATAGTTGCGTTTAGCGACACGATTGATAGGTATGCCGACAAGGTGGTCTCGAATAGTGCAGAGGAGCGAGCGAAGGCGA
>MHYJ01000020.1:22693-22769 GCA_001828445.1 Planctomycetes bacterium RBG_16_43_13 | reverse complement strand
CGCTCGTTGAGGATACGAAGCGGCTGAAGGTAATCATCTTCCTCACAGACGGATTGCCGACGGTCGGAACGCAAGG
>MHYJ01000020.1:22492-22634 GCA_001828445.1 Planctomycetes bacterium RBG_16_43_13 | reverse complement strand
CCTTCGGCGTTGGCTATGATGTGAATGCCAACCTACTCGACAAGATTGCCCTTGAGAATAGTGGCACGACCGACTACATAGAGCCGGGGCAGAATATGGAGGTAAAGGTCTCGCGTTTTTACTCTAAGATTAAGAATCCCGC
>MHYJ01000020.1:13740-22387 GCA_001828445.1 Planctomycetes bacterium RBG_16_43_13 | reverse complement strand
GATGGAACTGTTAAGGGCGAAAAACAGACGTTTGTATATGAACTCGGTTTCTCGAGTGGTGATACAGATACGAATAAATTCTTCGCCGAGCGACTCTGGGCGTCCAGGCAGATTGGATACTTGATAGACCAGATTCGCCTCTCGAAGGCGGAGACGAAAGAGTTGATGGACGAGATAGTCCGCCTCAGCATCAAATACGGGATAATAACAGAATACACCTCATACCTTGTGAGAGAGGACCTTACGATAGGAAGAGGTGGAGGAGGTCTTGAGTATTCGATATTACCCAGCCCTGCTAAGGAGGAAATGAAGTCGAAGCTTGCAGATTCTGCAAAGAGAGAGAGTGGTCAATCTGGTACGATGCAGGCAAAGAATCTACAAGGTCAGAGAGAGAGAGACCATAACGAATCAGCAGATGAGCAGGGTTACTATGACGAAAAGGGTAATAAGATCCGCGTCCAGAACGTCCAGAACATCGGCAGGAAGACATTCTTCCGCAGAAAAGGTGGATGGGAGGACAACGATACACCTGCAGATGTCAAGACCCAGCAGGTGAAGTATTACTCCGACGAGTTCTTCACGCTCTTGGAGAAGAAGCCGGAGCTGAATCAATATGTCTCCCAGAGTGCTAACGAAACGATTACGGTTACGCTTGACGGTGAGACATATCAGTTTGTGAATTAGGTATCTATAAGTAAGAGGCGTAGGCGGAGATGTATCCTACGCCTCTTATGTTTTTTGCCCTATATTGTATCCTTCGGAGCGAGCTATATAAGCTGCTGCAGTAATATCACCTGTAACATTCAACACTGTTCTACACATATCGAGGAGTCGGTCAACTCCGAGGATTACTCCTATGCCCTCGCCCGGTATGCCAACGGAGGTAAGGATTAAAACTATAAATGGTAGAGAGCCGCCAGGCACGCCCGCGGTTCCTATGCCCGCGAGTATAGCCATTAGCAGAACAGTTATCTGCGAGCCGAGGGATAGTTCTATTCCGAAGAACTGAGCTAAGAATAATACCGTAACACCTTCATAGAGGGCGGTCCCATTTTGATTAGCAGTAGAGCCGAGCGTAAGGACAAATCTAGATATTTCCTTTGGGACGCCTAAATTTTCTTCTGTAACCTTAATAGAAGTAGGAAGTGTTGCGTTGCTCGAACTTGTGGAAAAAGCGGTAAGCATAACCTCTCGAATTGCCTTGAAGAATGTTATAGGGCTCATTTTAGCTAATGTTTTTACAAGAAGTGAATAGACGCCGAATTGGTGTATAAGTAGTCCAGCTATTACAACAAGGACATATTTCCCAAGTATAGCTACAACCTCAAAACCAAGCCGTGCGGTGATGGAAAATATAAGTGCAAAGACGCCGTAGGGAGCGATAGCCATAGCGAATCCTATAATTTTCATAGTGATTTCATATAACCCTTGTAGAAAGTGTAGAAATGTTTGTGTTTTAGCAGGGTCGCTTCTTGCTAATGCTATGCCTACTATAAGTGAGAAAAACATCACTGCAAGTAGCCCGCCGCCTCTATAGCCCTCATCCATAGAGCCGACTGCATCTGCTAATGGATTGCGAGGGATTATATCCAGAATGGTCTGAACAACTGATTTTGACTCCTGAGCCCTCTGGATATTCTGCTGTGTTGCAGTGTTACTTATTGTCTTCGTAAGATTGGTGCGTGCCTCGTCAGAGAGCCCTTTGCCGGGTTCTACTAAATTGACCAACGTCAAGCCGATAAGAACGGATATAGATGTAACTATTATTGTATAGAAGAGTGTCTTAAACCCTATCCGTCCGAGCCGTCGGAGGTCGCCTAACTCTGCCACACCAAGTGCAAGTGCAGAAAATATAAGAGGTATCACCACCATAAAAATGAGGCGGAGGAATATCTGACCTATTGGGTATGTGATGTTTGCAACTATCCACTCGAGCGTAGGGTGGTGGCTGAACATTATGTTGGTGGCGACGCCGTAAATAGCACCGAAAGCAAGCCCCATAAGAATCTTAGTTGCAAGCGAGAGGTGCTTCTTTTTGCTCATATTGTAGATACTATACAGTGGCAAATTTCTGTCAATGAAAATGTTAGTAGTTTAAAGATGGCTCTTTTTAGATAATAAAACTTGTAAAACTCTGTCAGCCAAATTATAATCGGGGTAAGTTACTTTATAAAAGTTATGAAGATAGGCGTCTTAACAGGTGGAGGTGATTGCCCTGGCTTGAATGCCGTCATCCGCGCCGTAGTGAAAAAGGCAGAGAAGGGTGGCGACAGTGTCCTTGGCATCAAGGGCGGATGGGCGGGCCTAATGAACGGGCTCGTCGAGCCGCTTACGGACTTTTCTGTTTCAGGTATATTGCCAAAGGGTGGGACTATATTAGGCACGTCTCGCACCAATCCATTCAAAAACGCTGAAGGTTCACAGAAGGTGATGACGAATTTCAAGAAATATGGATTGGACGCGGTGATAGCGATAGGCGGTGAGGACACGCTTGGAGTTGCAAAGAAATTTTGCGATATGGGTATGCCAGTAGTCGGCGTTCCGAAGACGATAGATAACGACCTTACGGGAACGGACTATACATTTGGGTTTGATACTGCCGTAAATATAGTTATGGAGGCAATAGACCGTCTGCATTCGACAGCAGAGGCGCATCACCGAGCGATGGTAGTTGAGGTGATGGGCAGACAGACGGGGTGGATAGCCGCTTGTGCAGGATTAGCTGGCGGTGCGGATTGTATAGTAGTTCCGGAGAAGCCGTTTGATATAGATGAGATTTGTAAGCTAATAAAAAAGCGTCACGATAGGGGAAAAGAGTTTAGCATAATAGTTGTAGCAGAGGGTGCGAAGGAAAGGGGCAAGAATGGTTTTATAGCCCAGACGTCGAAAGTAGATGAGTTTGGTCATCCGCAGTTAGGCGGTGTTGGTGCATATATAGCAGCGGCGATAGAGAAAAAGATAGGGATAGAGACGCGGGTTACGGTGTTAGGACACGTCCAACGTGGTGGAACGCCGACTGCGTATGATAGGGTGTTGGCATCTCGATATGGACTAAAGGCGGTATCTCTTGTAAGAGAGAAAAAGTTCGGCAGGATGGTTGCCCTGTCTGGGATAAATATTGTTGACGTTCCTCTTGCAGAGGCGGCGATGAAACTGCGTCAGTTGGATATGAAGTTATTTGAAGATACAGAGGTATTTTTTGGATAAAGGGAGACAAAATGTATAACTATGACTACAGAGGAGTTGTTCACCTGCATTCGACGTATTCAGATGGTCACGGCAGTGTAGAGGAGATAATGGAGTGTGCAAATCAGGTCGGGCTGGACTTCGTTATGCTGACAGACCACGACACTATGAAACCATTAGATGACGGGCACGAGAAGTGGCATTCGAGTTCACTCCTCATCTGTGGAACTGAGATAACTCCGCGATATAATCACTATACGGTATTTGGTGCTGAGCGACTGAACGGTGTGGAGGAGTTGGCAAAGAAACAGCCGCAGGAGATTATAGATGAGATAAATCGGCAGGGCTGGCTCGGCTTTATCGCTCACCCTGACCACGAAGGGACAAAACGTTTCGATATACCTTCATATAAATGGCAGGATTGGAACGTGAATAATTTTACTGGTATAGGGTTGTGGGATTTGATGACGGACTGGCAGGAAAAACTTGACAAGGATAATATAACAGTAGAGGTATATACTGAGTTTGCTAAACACCTTAGCGGTCCAAAAGATATAACGCTAAAGCGATGGGACGAGCTAAATAAAAATAGAAGGGTCGTTGGAATTGGTGAGATTGATAACCACAAATCCACAAAGGAGTATAATGGACAGAAGATAGTCGTCTTCCCGTATGATGTAGCGTTCAGGACAATAACTAATCACATCCTCCTGAATAAACCGCTTGATAGGGATTTCAAAAAGGCAAAAGAGCAAGTTCTCTCGGCATTTAGAGATGGCAAAGTGTATGTGTCATTCGACTACTGGGACGACCCGAGTGAGTTTGTATTCGAGATAGAGGAGGGAGATAACTGTGCCTATATGGGTGATGAGCTAAAGTTGAAAGAGCAAGCGGAGGTGATAGTATCTCTACCAGCGTCGGCGTATATAAACGTTATTTGTGACAGCGAGACAATATGGGAGGGAGAGGGAGATGAGGCAATAGTTCCTACAAATAAGCCGGGCGTTTATAGGGTAGAGGTGTATAAGAATGACCTCACGTGGATATTGTCGAATCCGATATATGTAAGGTAAGTCCACTTTTTCATAAATATGCATTCCTATAGAGAGAGGATATATAATTCGTATGTAGATGCGATAGGTTCTACTCTCTTCCCATATTCTAAAGAAGAATATGAGTTAGACAGAGCACTTTTTAAGAAGAATTATAGTAAGCATCTCCCAATTGATAAGAACACAAAAATATTAGAGCTTGGCTGTGGTCAGGGGCTTTTCGCTTATTTCTTACAGAAAGAGGGCTATACAAACTATACTGGTGTGGATACGTCTCCACAACAGTTGGAGATTGCAAAAAGGATGGCTGGTATAGGAGATAGAGGGAAGTTTATTCAAAAAGACGTTTTTGCTTTTCTGGGTGAGAGCATAGGGAAATATAGGTTGATTGTAGCACGACATATATTAGAACATATGAAGAAAGATGAAGTAATACAATTTCTTGATTTAATTTACAATGCCCTCGAAGATGGTGGCAAAGTTATTATTGAGGTTCCGAATGCTCTCCATTTTTTCGCAGGGTATTCTCGATATATTGATTTTACCCACGAGGTACTTTTTACACAAGATAGCTTAAAAGAGGTGCTCGCAGTTTGTAAGTTCAAAGATATTATTATAGCCCCAGTAAATTCTGATTTGGTTCACTCATTCCGTTCTATATTACGGATATTTATGAAGATGATATGGCGTATTTTCCTAAAGGCACTTTTTTACATAGAACACGGCATACCAAATAGGAAGATATTTTTTGACATATCAATATACGCAATTGCGACGAAATGAGGATTAAGGTATTATTCGTCATAGCTAATCTTACCAGGGGTGGTGCAGAAAGGGGGGCCTATCTGATTTACTGCGTTATATAGATAAAAGTAAATTTGAGCCAGTTCTTGCTATATTCGATAGCAAGGTATCGTATCCAGTGCCTTCTTTCGTTAAGATATATAATCTGAAAGTTCCACCTGCACCTGGCGTAAGGGAATTTTTTAACTACCTGTTTAAGATATATCGTCTAAAAAAACTTCTGGATGCAGAAAAACCTGATGTAGTTTTTAGTTTTATGAATGATAGTAATATTCTTATCTTAATTACCAAGATACTTTTAAGCTATAAACCAAGAACGATAATAAGCGAGCTAATCATTTTGACATAAATAATACTATAAAGGCGTACGAGGCACTTATTGACAATGTTATTAAAAGAAATATTTAAGTATTTGAGTAAGCGTGGTTAAGTGCAGCTATTAACAAAGGAAGGTTTGCCTTCACTGAGTATTTTTCTTCCACAAGTGTTCTACCTGTTCTACCTAATGACAATCTAAGATTATAATCTTCTATAAGTTTAGAGAGGTTTTCTACCCAATCTTTTTCGCTCGAAGCTATGAAGCCGTTTTTACCATCCTTTATTATCTCACAATTTACATTTGTAGGTGATGCTACTGAAGGGATACCCAAAGATAGATATAATATTATTTTAAACCCACATTTACCATTTTCCCATACGCCACTTTTCAGTGGCATTATACCTATATCAAAGGTATATAGCTCACTTAACTCTGTTTCTCTTGTCCAGTATCTAATTTCTACGTTGACGTCTTTTATATCTAATGGATTTTTTGCCCCCTTATTTGTCAAAATCTTCAGCGTGAAGTCATATTTTCTTGACAAGGTAACAAGAGGGTTTTTTATTAGTTTCAGATATTCAAGATTAGACGCTGTACCCGACCAACCTATTATTATCTTTTTCTCTGATGACTTTGGTGCTTTAGGCACATATAAGGATGTGTCTATGGATGTTGGTATAGTGACTACATTCCTATTATACTGTTTAGCATAATCAGCAAGGAAGTTATTACCTGCTATGATGACATTACTTATACTGATAATCTTTCTTACTTTATTTTCATAGTTTAGCCATATAGCGTCATCAAAATCGAAAATGATGCTGCTATTCCCCCTAGAAAGGTATCTTATACATTTTTCCAATATGCCGGTTGGTTCTGGTAAGAGATCCCTTTGCAGAAATACTATATTGCTCTTTCTATCTAATATGCTATAAAGGCGATTCGGAAATTTTAGTGGTAGTAAAATCATGCTTTTGCCCTTAAATGGTAATGGTAAGTATGAATAATAGGAAGGTATAGCTGGCGAGAAGCAACAACTAAATCCATTTTTTCTAAGATACGGTAAGTATTGCTCTACCCTAAATCTACTTGAAGGGACATCTCTCCCCGGTGTTAAAAATAGGATCTTCACTTATTATTTTTATAGTGGATTTTAAGGTTACTTTTCCTACTTACTATCCATCGTCGTTTTAGCTCACGTAGATATCCACCCCTAAAGAGCGGGATACAGCCATTAATAGTGTCTATGAACTTTCGTTCTAACCACGAATGATCAAAGAAACGATGCTTCCATCGCCATCTGAAAATGGCATCTATTGGTTTATATATCAATGTGTGTAGAAATCTAATGATAGGATTTTGGGGACGTTCTCTTCCCGTAAATCTAGCCAATATGTATCGTGTAATGAACATAGCTCTTGTCTTTTGTGCCTTCTTAACCCATGGTATTCGCGTATTAAATAAGTTAAAGTCAGCCCATCCTTCTAATGTGGATGGTGGTTTGAATCCATGTCTAATAGCTTCTCCATATAGAGCACTACCTGGGTATGGGGTATAGTGAAAGATGAATGCATTATAGACAGACGTGTAATCCTTTTTAAGCATTTTATCTAATAGCTCTATAGTTGCAGAAAACTCTCTCTGGTTATCTACACCTGGAACTCCAGTCATTAAAGATACAAATAGTGCAATATGATGTTTAGATGCTATCTCAAATAGCCTAAATGTATCCTCTACTTTAATCCTCTTGCGCAGTATAGAAAGAACGAGCTGGTCACCTGACTCTGCTCCAATTAGCATTTGCCTAATCCCAGCTCTATAAAAGAGGTTCCATGTTCTCTCATCAAATGACAGTAAACTGTCAATTCTGCCATTGAGACCAATAAGCTGGATGTCCAGCTTTCGTTTCACAATATTCTCGCAGAACTCTAAAGTATCTTTCTTCCTAATAAAAAATTCGCTATCTACAAAGCGAAAGGTTCGTACTCCATACCTCTTTGTCAACATTTCTAATTCACTTACTAATCGTTCAGGAGATAGTGCTGTATAACGACGCTTTGAAAACATTGGCTCTGAACAGAAAGTGCAATCAAAAGGACAACCTTGGGAGGTATAGTAGTCAAAATACTCTCCCCAGTGGGCATCTCTACGAATAATCTTACGTACATCGACTAAGTCCCATGGAAATGGTGGAAATAGGTTAATATCATCTAAGAACCTATCAGGGGTAGATAAAATATTACCATTACTCTTAAAAGTTAATCCTTTAATGTTTTCAGGACTACCTTTATTAATAAGACATTCTACTAATTCACGGAAAGTTGATTCTCCCTGCCCTCTTACAACATAATCTACACACTCATCTTTGATAGTTGTCTGTGGTTCAATAGAAGGATGAACACCACCCCATACGAGAGGTAGATTAGGATTTACTTTGCGAATTAGACGTGCAATCTTCAATGCCTCATAAATCTGATGGCCTGTCATACAAGTTAAAGCTGCGCATATAGTATTACCTTCAGAGATTTCCTTTATAACCATTTTCTCAGGTTCATTATCTGTAGTACCGTTAATAGGGCAAACGTCGAATCTAGATGGTTCAAACATTCGTGCTAAAGCCAGCATAGGTAGGGGGGGACAGTTACGTGCATATGGTTCAGGAGGTGGATAGTATAGAACAATTTTATTCTTTGGTCTCATATTTTTATATCACTTCTCCCCTGAATTTAATAATAGCTTTCTTGTCAGTTATATTCCAAGATAAACCATCAGCACCGATACATCCGCAGGCGAGACACCCGCTATACGTGATGCCTGCCCGAGTGAGAATGGCCTTATCCTATTCAGATTTTCCCGCGCCTCAAAGCGTATGTGCTTTATCTTTGAATAGTCCAAGTTATCAGGTATTCGTTTGCCCTCCAAACGTCTGAATCTTTCTATATCTGCATCCTGCCTTTCTATATAGCCGTAGTATTTTACCTCAATTTCAACCTGCTCTTTAACAGCATTACTTGCAGAAAAATCCTTTATCCTTGGATGAAATTTTTCTAACTGCTTAAACGTTATTTCAGGTCTTCGTAGTATCTGTTCAAGCGAATCAGTGCCGCAGTATGTTTTGCGTATATATTCTTTTATTGCTGAGATATTTGCTTCCTTCTCGTCAAAAGTGTTTTTAACGCCATCTGCTATCAATCCAAATTTGTAACCATACTTCGTAAGCCGCCTATCTGCGTTGTCAGAACGAAGCAATAAACGATACTCTGCCCTTGATGTGAACATACGATAC
>MHYJ01000020.1:13451-13653 GCA_001828445.1 Planctomycetes bacterium RBG_16_43_13 | reverse complement strand
TGAATTTTAAGTGCGGCATTTATACCCGCTATTAAGCCCTGCCCAGCCGCCTCCTCGTAGCCGGATGTCCCGTTTATCTGCCCTGCGAAGTAGAGGTTCTCTATTAGCTTCGTCTCCAGAGTCGGCTTTAGTTGGTGCGGCGGAGCGAAGTCGTATTCCACAGCGTAGCCGTAGCGCAAAATCTCCGCCTTCTCCAGCCCGC
>MHYJ01000020.1:13323-13434 GCA_001828445.1 Planctomycetes bacterium RBG_16_43_13 | reverse complement strand
TCATCTTGCACGTCTGCAGGCGTGCTTGTAGAAATGCCGTTGCAATAAATCTCGTCCGTCCCAAGCCCCTCCGGCTCAAGAAATATCTGGTGCCGCTCTTTATCCGCAAAC
>MHYJ01000020.1:12297-13274 GCA_001828445.1 Planctomycetes bacterium RBG_16_43_13 | reverse complement strand
TTATCTGCCCCGAATACATCGGCGCTCTATGTAAATTCCGTCTCAATATGTCGTGCGTCTCAGGATTCGTATATGTAATCCAGCAGACCGTCTGCGGTTGCGTTATGACATTATTCTGAAACGAAAATGGCTTCGGCTCAACGTCGCCGTATTGTATAGTCGTCTTCGCAAAGTCAATCGACTGTTTCAACAATCGAGGCGGTGTTCCCGTCTTTAGTCGCCCTATCACAAATCCCAGCCGCCGCAGTTCGTCAGAGAGCGTCTCCGCCGACGGCTCGTTTATCCTGCCGCCGGTCGAAATCTTCTCCCCGCAGTGCATTATCGCCTTCAGGAATGTGCCTGTGGTGATTATAACCGCCTTGCTGTTATATTTTGCACCGCCTCTCCCGACCACGCCCGCCGCACGTCCGTCCTTTACGATTATATTTTCAACGACGTCCTCCAACACAGTTAAATTTTTTTGAGCGAGGAGTATCTCCCGCATATATTTGCTGTATGCGTATTTGTCCGCCTGTGCGCGTGGCGAGCGGACTGCCGCTCCCTTCCTCGTGTTGAGCATCCTGAATTGAATTCCCGTAGCGTCAATCGCCTTCGCCATCTCGCCGCCTAATGCGTCTATTTCGCGGACGATTTGTCCCTTCCCGATGCCGCCTATTGCAGGGTTGCAGGACATCCGCCCGATACTGTCTTTAGATATAGTTAGAACGAGTGTATTCAAACCCATCCGTGCGGTAGCGAGCGCCGCCTCTATGCCTGCGTGCCCCGCCCCGACTACGATGATGTCGTAGATTGTTTCTGATATTTTCCTGCCGTTTCCTTCCATCCTTTTGCCAAAAATTCCTTCATTATCTCTGATATTCCGTCAACCCCGTTAGAGGTCTGCGAACTTCTAACGGGGTCAATCGGCACTCTCACCTGTCCCATCGTGTCTCGCTCGCGGACGGTTACCATCTTGTCTTTCTCGACGGTGTCAACGT
>MHYJ01000020.1:5603-12148 GCA_001828445.1 Planctomycetes bacterium RBG_16_43_13 | reverse complement strand
TTTTAGTAGTGGTAACACTGCTATTTTTATGGGTGCTACCTCGTTGTGAAATTTTAGGACGACCCGCTTCTCTCCTCGTACTTCCTCCTCAAAATATGCGTCGAGCAGGAATGCCAGCACAGAGCGGTCAACGCCTGCAGAGGGTTCTATGACGAAGGGTGTTATGTGTTCCTTCGTCTCTTCGTCAAAATATTTTAGTTCCTTGCCGCTGAATTTTGCGTGTTGCTGGAGGTCGAAGTCCTGCCTATTCGCAATTCCCTCAAGTTCTGAGAAGCCCATCGGGAAGTTGTATTCTATGTCGGTGCATGCCTTAGCGTAGTGGGCGAGTTCGTCCTTGCTATGCTCTCGAAGGTGGAGATTTGCCTTATGGATGCCGTATTTTTTATACCAGTTGAGGCGCTCGTCAATCCACTTCTTGTGATGTTCCTCGTCCGTGCCTTTCTTTACGAAATACTCTATCTCCATCTGCTCGAACTCGCGTGAGCGGAAGATGAAGTTGCCGGGCGTGATTTCGTTGCGGAACGATTTGCCGATTTGTGCAATGCCGAAGGGGAGCTTCTTCCGCGAGGTCTGGAGGACGTTCTCGAAATTTACGAATATGCCCTGTGCGGTCTCGGGGCGGAGGTATGTTAATGAGGCACTATCCTCGGCAGGTCCCATAAAGGTCTTGAACATCAGGTTGAATTGGCGGGGTTGAGTTATATTTGTAGAAACACATTTCCCACAAAATTCTTTGATAGTTATCCACTTACCTTTTGAGGAGCACTTTGGACACTGTTGAGGTATGTCTGGAGAAATAGGGATTTTATAGGTTTCTAAAAAAAGCTTTCCAGTGGATAAATTAAACCCATTAACAAATTGATAAGGGCAATTAGAGCATGCCATAACGCGAGCCAATTGGTCGGTACGCAAATGTGCTTTACAATCTTTGCAGTCAACCATCGGGTCATTAAACCCGCTGACGTGTCCACTCGCCTCCCAGACCTTCGGGTGCATCAGTATAGATGCATCAAGCCCGACCATATCGCTCCTTCTATGGACGTTGTCCCGCCACCAGAGACGTTTTATATTATTCTTCAACTCCACGCCGAGTGGGCCGTAGTCCCAGCACGAGCCGGTGCCGCCGTAAATCTCGCTCGACTGGAATATAAACCCCCGCCGTTTGCAGAGCGAGACCAGTTTCTCCATTTCTACCATAGAGGTAGATTTATAACCTTATTTGGTCTAATGGGCAAGTGTTTTTAGAGATTGACTATTCTTATGTGTAGGGATATAATAAATGTTTCAGCAAGCATTAGAGTTGTCTTTTGACAAGGGAACTTAACTATGAAGGGCAGAAGCTTGAGGGAGATGTATGGTAGGTTTACTCCAGGGGAGTCGGTTACGGTATACGCATATAGGGGGCTATTGAGGGCTCGGCGGTTAGCGAGGAGAATGGTCATACCCCTAACGTATCGCATAAAGGAGATATGGAACATATTTGCCATATTGAGTAAGATCATTTGCACACTCCCGTTGGAGACGAGGGTGAGATGGGCGGCCGCTGTTGATGCGGATGCCCATAGGAAGGAACGGGAGATGTCAACTCGTAGGGCTTGGTATTTTCGCCGCAGGACACGATTCCAGATGGACTGGTTCACACTATTTATGGCGAAAAATATCCTCGCCGCCGCCTGCAAGATGTCCTGGCCTCGGCTGGAGCCGCAATTCCGGAAAGACCCACCGCCTGCCCCAATGCTTTCTTGGGCAAAGTATAATAAAAAGGGAGAATATATCCACGGTGCCTTCAATCTGATGCTGGCGGGCGGAACATACTCCGACGTAGTGGTTAGGATTTGGGTCGCCGGGTGGTATAGAGGCGTCGCAATCCCGGCTACCATTCACCGCATTATAAAGATAAAAAATTACTCAA
This sequence comes from Planctomycetes bacterium RBG_16_43_13, assembly GCA_001828445.1. Next base: position 10,236 of record MHYJ01000020.1, on the reverse strand, counting down.
TGAAAGAACTAACGGTTGTTCCATTTAAGATTGATTCCATCAGATGCTCAGGAACAGTATTTGAGCAGGAGGACCTAAAGTTTAGCGATATGGCTTACGGGCAGATATATATCTATGCCGATTTGGTAACCGCACCAGCGAAACACGTCGCACCTATGGAGAGCGTATTCAGCACGGAGGCGGTTATAGATATACCTCGGCGAGGGGAATATAAAATGACTAAGGCGGTATATAGAGGCGAGAAAAAGCCGAAGTTCGTCCTCTTCCCGGGCGAGAAGATGTCGAAAAATGCCCTCAAGCTGTTGAAGAAATTGGGGGAATACCGCTACAAAATAAAAAAGAGATATGCCGAAACAAAGACCAAAATGGTCAAGGCGACGTGGGAAAAGAAAAAATAAGGAGAGACATTATGAAGAAAAAATCTACGAAGAGTAAGAACGTTCCACTTGACAACATTGCCAATACGTCAGACGATGCTTATGTGATGGAATACGACGACATTGATAATGATGCCTTCTTCTTCAAGCCCAATCGGTGGGGTGCCTTTATGTTTGATGCGCAGGGGAAGAGCAAAGTAAAAGAACTCATTAAATCGCTTCGCAAGATGGAGCAGGCATCCGCCGCTCAAGCACCTCTCTACTATCCTATGAATGTAGCTGTAACCTTTCATCCTCCTTTCGCAAAGAAACTTCGCAAACGGCTGGAGGAGGAGATGAGAGAGGGGAAGTAACAGGGTTTTTAATCGTCAAACGGCGATGAATGTCCTTCGTGGGTTAGCCAATTTTGTATATAGCGAGAAATAATGTCAGGATAACCTTTAATGATAAGGATATTTTCAGCATTACTGGTCTCTGCTGCTTCAGAGAAATTAAAGCTACCTGTTATAAGTGTTTTACCGTCAATAATTATAATCTTGTTGTGGGCTATCCCACTATGCTCATCATTAAAAATGGGGATGTTGTTTTTTTGACAACGCATTCTCTGTGAACCTCTTGCTTTAAGTTGGCTTTTATCTAAAAGAATTGTTACTGAACCAGTACGACCTATTCTCTTGTGTGCGTCTATAAGTGCATCAGCAATCGGTTTGCTTGTGAAGGAATATGCTTGAACTAATATTTCCTTCTTAGCAAGGTTAATTTCATCAACTATACGCGCAGTGCAATTACCTCCGGGATTAAAATATACATTTATAGATGGTTTTGTAGAGGTAGTGGTATGAGTAACAGTGGTAGGAGGCGAAACGCACCCCACCGCTAAATATACTATTACGACGAGGCAGAGTAGGATTACAACCGCACAGAATTTGTGGCTATTTTGGCTCGGTGTTTGCATAGTGGACGATTATACTATTTCTTTCCCAATTGCGAGTATTAAACAATATCAGTTAGAATAATATACCAATATTTATTGCTTGTAAAGATACTGCAACTTATTATAATGGGCTAAAATATGACTATAGCTATAGTAGTTAAGGTTGGAGAAGGTTTAGTTCTGGGGGCCGATAGTGCTGTTTCTTTACCTACCCCTGCCGGGACAATAGCGCATATATTTAATTACGGAAGGAAGCTCTATAATGTGCTCGATTATCCTATAGGAATAGTTACATGGGGATTAGGTATGATAGAAAATAGGAATATAGAAAGTTTAATTAAGGAATTTGAAAACACTGAACAAGTTATTGCCCAAAAAAAAGATTGGATGGTTAAAGATTTAGCCAAGCTATTATTTACATTTATGCAAAGTAAGTATAACTCTTCTCCTTTTCAACAGATGAAGCCACCACCTCAATTAGGTATGATGATTGCAGGTTATTCAAATAATACATTTTTTCCTGAGGTATATGAGATAGTAATTCCTACTAATAATTCTCCAGAGGAACTATTTCCCGCTCAGAATGGTAAACCCCAGTTTGGTAGTATGTGGAGAGGAATGACAGATGCTTTAGTTCGGCTGCTTAATGGTGGAGACGAGAAACTGCTTAAGCAAATAAAACAAAGCGATCCTAATTTTCAAGGAATACCGTATACGATAACTTTTGACCTAATGCCTCTGCAAGATGCAGTGGATTTTACGATTTGGTGTTTAAATGTAACATTAGGGAGATGGCGATTTGTAGCTGGCCCTCCTCTATGTGGAGGTGAGATAGATGTGGCTGCTATAACCCACGATAGACGTTTTGTTTGGTTAAAAGAGAAAAAACTGCATGCTTAGTGGCTAAAATACCATGGTGTTACTTCAAGTATCTTTTCCAGTTCAAGAGGATTCTTCGTTCCTATATTTATAAGTTCACATCCTGAAGTGGTTATTATCGCAAAATCAGAGTTATTCTCCTGATACTCTGTTGTCTGTAAATCTACTACCCGTTCGTTCTTTTTACATTCTTCTTTACCCATACTTCCTCCTTGATGGATTATACTACATCTAACTTTCCTTTGTCAAATTATTAGCTTACACTAATTATCGTCAGATAGCAATAACTTTATTAAGGGATAAATCACTATAACATGAAATTTGGTCAACAATTTTTTATTTCTTCTTTATCCGCTCCAGCCCGTCCTTCGCCCCTTTGTGAGCGGTGTCGAGTTTGAGGGTATCCTTGAATTCGCGCTCCGCCTCTTTTGTCTTTCCAGTTCCCTCGTATGCGAGCCCTAAATTGTAGTGTGCGAGTGTGGATTCTGGGTCGCACTTCACCGCCTTCGTCAGCACCTCTATTGCCTTCTCGGGATTATTTTGTTTTAGTAGATAAATCACGCCCATATTCGTGTAGGTCTGCTCTTGTTCGGGGTCGAGTTCTGCCGCACGCGAGAGTGATTTTAGTGCCTCGTCATATTTATTATTTTTGGTGAGTGTGGTGCCTAAGTTGAAATGGTAATCGTAGTCGTCAGGGTCGAGCAGTGCCGCCCTCTCGAATTCTTTCTGTGCATTCGGCAGGTCGCCTTTCAGGGAATACGCCATTCCGAGACGCATATGCAGTTCGTCGTAGTCGGGAAAAATCTTCTCCGCCTCTAAATATTCCTTTAGGGCATCGTCGAATTTACCGTTCTGTGCGGCAGACACGCCTACGTTATAGTGCCTTGAGAATTCTTTTCTCTGGTCATCAGTTAGCGACGGCTCTTTCATTATCCTGAGCGAACGCATAGATGTATCGACTGCGGTGGAGAGGGAGTCGAATATGGTTTCCTTTGCGTTGAAGGAGAGGACGTATTTCCTCTCGTCGTTTGAGAGAAATGTATAGATATTTTTCATAGCATTGCCGTCAGCGGTGAATGTGGCTGTGAATTGGTACGTCTCTTTCGCCTTCGGTGTCGTCATTGTTAGCGCCCCGTCGGTCTTGAATTCTATATCAGGGTATGCCTTTTTGAATGCGGCTTTAAATGTTGTTATGAATTCCGTGAGCGGTTGTTTGTCTTTCGTTACGAGGAGGTCGATGCGCGGCTGTTCACTGCCGACTTTCGGTCCGTAGAAACTGAAGTGTGTGTTCTTAGTCGCAGGCGTGCCGACCATCCAGCCGGGAGGGATTATTACTTTGAATGCGAAGAAGGGGTTGGAGTATTTTATGCCTGTTTTCGGGAGGTGTCTTTTCGTAGCGGGCTTGTTGTCTTGGGAGAGTGTAATGCCGAACAGTGCAAATATTAGTATTGTGGCGAAGATGATGCGTCTCATTCTATTTATCTAACCCTTCCTTCCAGTCGAGGTATTTTTTCATCTCGGTGGGGGAGGTCTGTGGGATTATTTGTTTCCTTGCCCGCTCGAAGTCCTGCTCCGTCAGTTCGCGTATTTTTATCTTGTGTTGTTTTACGAAGTCCAAGCCCTTATCGACGAGGGCGGGGATTTCTCTATTCATTTCTATAATCATCGAACTCGTAACCTGTTTGGCGAAACGTTCTATTTCCCTTCCGCTGAAGCCGTCGGTCATCTGGGCTAATTTGTCGTAGCCGATAGACGAGCTGAATCCTTTTTTCTCGATGTGGATTTTCAGTATCTGGAGTCGGGTTTTATAGTCGGGGAGTGGGATGAGGATTTTTTTCTCGAATCGGCTGAGGACTGCGGGGTCTAAATCCCAGGGTCTATTCGTAGCGGCGATGGTGAGGACGTAGATGTCGGTTCTGCCTTTCTGCTCCATACCGTCGAGTTCTGATAATATTGTGGAGAGGATTCTTCTTTCGGGACCGCTGTCTGCGGATTCGCCTCTTTTTCCGCAGATGGACTCGAACTCGTCGAGGAATATGACGGCGGGAGAGGTGTCGCGCGCCATACCGTAGAGTTCTGCCACTATTTTGGACGACTCGCCGAAATATTTTGAAAGGACGCTTGAGACCTTCACGTTGAAGAAGACGGAAGGGACGCCGTCGGCATCTTTTATAGCATTTGAGGTGGCGGCGGCGAGGAGCGTCTTGCCCGTGCCGGGCGGTCCATAGAAGAGCATCTTCGTCCAGCCAGAGATATTTATATTGTCGGGCGGTTTCGCAAGCGTCATACCGAGGGCGAATTTTATTTCGTTCTTTGTGTCGTCAAGCCCGCCGATGTCGTCCCAAGTTACTTTCGAGTGATAGACGAGTTGTGAGACGGCGGCTCTTATTTCTGGCGTGGCTGTTGCCTGTCCGTTTTCCGAGTTGCTCTCTGGCGATGTCGT
>MHYJ01000020.1:0-5584 GCA_001828445.1 Planctomycetes bacterium RBG_16_43_13 | reverse complement strand
AACTCACCTGCGCGGAGTTTGCGGGCGGTCTCTCTATATTCGATTGCCTTCTTTTTGCGGCGGAGTTCCGCTTCTCTCCCTATTGCCTGCTCGGCGTAGATTGACATCAGGTCGGCGGCTTTCTCATAGGCGCCTGCGGCTTTAGAATATTCCTTGTGTTGATAGTATTCCTTTGCCTTTGAGAGCGACTGCTTTATTGGTTCGTGTAAATCCACCTCCATTTTATTCTAACTCCGTCTTTTTTACTGCCTTTTCTGCCTCTTTTATACCATCCTCTACGCTCTCTATTTCGCCTTCGTCCATCTTTTCCCAGACACGCATTATCTCCTGTCCTTCCGTTCCTATCTCTGAGATTATGCTTGAGGCGTCTTCGGTTATTGTGCTCAATATAGTATTCAGTTTCTCAAGGTATGCCTCGCTGGTAATTTTGTCATCTTCGAGTATTTTTACGAGGTCTGCTTCACTTATTCTGGATAGGAGTTTTGCGACACCTTCCCGTTTCATTTGTTTTCGTTCTACGGCTAAACGTATAGCAGAGGTGGTAGTTATCTCTTTCGAAAGGAGTGCTAACTCACGTTCGAGTACTCCTACATTGCGGGAGCGTGCCTCGTAGAGTCGGGCGAGCTGTCTCCTACGTGCGGGGGACTTTATCTTTAGCCCTTTGGAGAATATGTCCTCTTTCTCTTTTTTCTCTTTTTCGAGTTTTTCGAGTTGTGAGAGTTTCTGATTCTCTGCCACTGTAAGTTTCAATTCTTCTCTTTTTATACTATCGAGTGATAATGTGTCCACCTTCTTCTTTCTTCGTATCAAGTCCAATAGTCCCATTTTTGCCTCCGATTAAAAGGAATTATATTATATCAGAACTTTTCTCTTTATTTTTTGCAACGTAGTTACTGTCTATGGTGTCGTCCATCGCCTCCCATGTTTTAAGCACCTCCATACCCTCATCACCTATACCTGCATCTACTTCGTAGGCGGGTTCGTTTGCAATACCAAGTAGTGTGTCGAGCTTTTGCACGTAGGTACCCTCCGATATCTTATCATCTTCGAGCATAGAGAGGAGATTAGAGAGTTTTTCTTCATTCATATTTTCTAATACTTTAAGCCCGCGTGGTCCCGCCTTTTCTTTTTCAAAGATGTGCCGCAGGCGGTTTACAGTCATAAGCTCCTTTATTGTGTGAGATAGGTCTCTCTCGAGCATACTTATACGTTTAGATAGTTCTGTGAACCTGCGGGCGTATATCCTGCGGCGGGCAGGGGATTTCGTCTTTGACCCGGTATTGAAAAGATCCTGTCGTTCCTTGTCGAGTTTTTCTATCTTGTTTATGCTCTGATTTTCCCTAATTTCCAGTTTCTTCTCCTCGAGTCGAAGTTCCTCGACTGACACCTTTTTGGCGCTCTTCCTATTAAACAATTTTGATAGTATAGACATAAATTCTCCTATTCAATTTCTTGTTCGGGTTCTTTTTTCTTCTTTTCTTTTGCCTTTTCTTCTTTCCTTATTGGTGCATCTGTATTTAATTCCTCCCGTGCTATCTCGAGGTCTGCCTCTTCTTCGAATTCCGCCAATATCTCTTTTTCCTCGTCATCTATGGCGGTGGACTCTGTAGCTTTCGAGATACCATCCGACAATTCTGTTACTTTATCGAGTTCATCCAATTTCTCTTTTGCCTTTATAGCGAGGTTTTCTATTGCCCTTTCGTCCGGTAACGTTACATCCTCTATGTCAATGAGTGTCTCAAGGGACTGTATATGTTCGTTGAAGACCTTGATTCGCTTGTTGTAGATATTATCTATTTTGTGGTTTATGTCTTTGGCTTTCCATCTAACCTCCTTAATCTTTTTAGCTATTATACGTTTTTTATTTTCAGAGCCCTCTTTCTTACCCTGATTTATTAGCTGCGACTCTATCTTATCGAGGAGTTCAAGGTCTTGGATGGCGCGTCTGCGTCTGCCTTCATCACGGCGGCGAGCTTCCCTCAGTAAAAATAGTGCCTCTTTCTCGTTTCTTGCCCCCTTATATAGTGGTGTAACTTCTTCCGGAACGGATTTAAGTCCGAGCAGTTTCTTTATTCTTTCGAGCATATTGGCTCCTTTTAATAAATCCTTGTTAATCTATAAGGTTTAGAATTTCTGTCAATCTTTATATAGTCATCCTCTAACTCCATCAGTTCAAAGGCATCTCGTATAGTATTTATAGCATAGCCGAGGGAATTTGCCACAAAATCTTCTGTCAGTTCATCCATTAGAAGTTCTAACGTATGATTATTTACAAAACGCTTTATATGTTCAACCTTCTCCTCTTTAGTGCTTAGGTCGAATATCAAGGCGTTGCTTCTCCATCTGTCATCTTCTACAAAGTATGTACTAAATATACCATCTGTTATATCTGTCAGTGCTATTAAGAAATTACTACCTGACAGTGCGTTTGGCGATATATTATCCCAACCTGTCGGTGAGAATAGGCATAGGTAATAGAATGCACCTGTATTTGACATCAACACTTTTTTAGTATTGTCTATATGAGCAAGGGAGAGCTGTTGGGCAGAGTATCCATATCTTAATAAATCCGCTATAGGGCTTATGGTAGTAGCCGCTATTATGACTTTTGGCTTTCTCGCCCCTAATAGCTCCTTGTGCATTATCTCATAAACATGCGCATTGCCTTTCGGCATCTCATCATATAGTGCCATCAGATTTGTTTTAGCTAATTCTTTGATTTGCGCCTTTATCTTTTCCGAACATATATCTATCACTTTGCAAATCTTATTTTTATCAGAGGCATCATATAGTTTCTTATCAAGAGGAGAATATACTCCGTTGGCATTGAAAATGTTGGCAGATATCCTTTCCAGAAATCTCTCTTCCGCCAACTTTGCGGTCTTCCTATCTACTAATTTAGCGGTTGCACCGACACTATTATTTACAGTTACCATAATATATTATTTTAGCTAATCTTTTTCTTTTTTATACAAATATCTAATACGGGTTGTTCTGAGAACCTGCGGATATCTATGGTTGCTATCGGCTTATCCGCTGAGGATGTTTCCCATATAATAAGATTCCTGCCAGCCGTGTCTATGGCACAAACTATATCAGATGTGGCGTCTATTATTCCTAATGTTGTGCCGTTATACTCGAAAGATGTTGCTATGCTTTGGCCTATTATCCTTGCAGTTACAGAATAACGCATAGAGCTATATAGAATATGTGGTAGTGACGAGATATTCGATAGGTGTATATTTATTATAGGGTCTCTTAGCTTCAATATAATTGACGGTTTTTTAGGTCTATCCTTCTCCCAATATAATATCTCACCCGACTCCATACCGGCAAATATCTTATTCGGGGATGTTGCGATAGCTGATATTGGACTATTCAGATTAGAGACGTACTCTATTGGTTTATAGCATTTGTTTTGTAACTTTAAGGCATAGGTGTTTGGTCCACTCACAAAGTATAATATATCATCTGATACACTGGCACACCTGGTAGTTGTATTTATCGAGGTAAGTTCTTGGAACAAGATATCCGCAGGAATCATTTGGTTGGCTAAATTCCATCTTGCTAATCCATACTCTGAGTGCGTTGCATAGAGACAATCTTTATGCAAAGCCATAGAATTTATACCGCCTTTTGGATACTTATCCTTAGGTAGATGAAATGCGAGTGGTTTATTATTCTTATCTCGATTCATTAAATATACTGAACTTTTGCCGCCAGCTAATATTATGTTGCCATCTTCTGTATCCTGTATCCTCACTGAACGTAGCTGTTCCTTGAAGTCGTATTGCCTTATGTCTTTGCCACTTCTCGGGTCTATTACTATTACCTTGTTCCCAGCCGCTAAGAGTATCTCTTCTGCTTTCTCAATAGGTATATGGTCGCTATCTATAGCGGCATTTTGGGATACATTACCGAGGAAGGACTTTATGTTTTCCCTATGGATGGCATCAGTTACTTCCTTGCTATATTCTGAGGATGTGAAACTAATCTCTGTAACGGTATTTAACCGCATTCCCACATCAAACAATGTTGGCTCGAGACATTCCATTATGTCCCCTGTCAACTCATTAGTCCTATTTACTTTGTGTATAGCGAATATGGGTTCTTTAGCTACGAAATTCCTTACATTATCCTTTATAAGAGGGGCAATAAAATTTCTTAAGTCACTTACCTTTAGCACACCAGGAAAGTTAAATAGCTTCTTCCAGAAGTCCTTTGTTGTTGAAGCATCATTGGTGGCTACTGAGATGGAGAGGAGACATTCCGCCTCTACAGTATAGTTGTCCATACTTTTCATATCTGTGAAGGATACGCGAATGGTTATCTCACCATCTTTTACTAATAGTAGATTAAAATCAGGAGTTAAGCCGCCGGCGCCTGCTGCGGGCTGTCCCTCCTTTAGAAGGTAACAGTTGCCATCTGGATATATGGATAGCCCGGTCGTGTTTAGTGGTATGACAAATTGCTTCTTGAATATAGCACCTAAACCTGTCGCTCCTGTTATATCGCGCGACGTAAGTTTGATTGCTATCGTGTTTCTATCAGTTAGCCACTCCGATAGCGGCTGTGCCTCAGAGCCGGAGTTCGCTACTGTATGCGAACCACCAAAAAAACGCTTATACATCTTTACTTTCCTCCATCTAAAGAGACGTATTTCCAACCATCTTCAATGCAAAAATATACCAGATACGAGGTAAAAAGCAAAGATGATACTTGTATTTACATTCTAATGGTTGTTGTTTATACTTAAATGGACAAGGAATGGGAAAATATGTCTAACGAACTCTATGATGTGGTAATAATAGGTGGTGGACCTGCCGGTGCAACTGCCGCTATATATACAGCGCGTGCAAATCTAAAGACGGCTGTCTTAGATAAGTCAAGCAAGGCAGGAGCCCTTGGCATAACTTCTAAAATAGCCAACTACCCGGGTGTGCCGGAGGAGTTGACTGGCGTTGAGCTGTTGGAAAGGATGATAAAGCAGGCAGAAGGTTTCAATGCAGTGTTTAAGAAAACAAAAGTGGTTGGGACTGACTTGAAAGGCGATATAAAGAAGATATTTACTGCTGAAGGAGAGGTGTATAGCACGCGGACTGTGATACTCGCCTCAGGTGCTATGGGAAAGAGTAATCTCATCTCTGGCGAGGACACATTCCTTGGCAAGGGCGTTAGCTACTGTGCTACTTGTGATGGTGCATTTTTTAAGGGAAAAGACGTCCTCGTATATGGCAGTAATGAGGAAGCGTTCGAGGAGGCAGTATTCCTGACGCGCTTTGCCTCGAAAGTATATCTTGCATCCCCTAAGCCCCTCGATGACAGTGTTCCGGAGCATATCAAATCAAATGATAAGATAGCTATTTTAAGCGGTAAACGGCTAATAAGAATAGAAGGAGATAAGAATGTAAAAATGGCTATAATTTCCTCAGCAGGTGGGGAAGAGAAATTGCAGGTCGCAGGTGTCTTCATATATACACAGGGCAACAAGCCGATAGTCGAATACTTGGGCGGCACTGTCCCCACAAACGGACCCGGCTGTATTATAGCGAATGATGAGATGGCAACATCCATACCCGGTGTC
>MHYJ01000019.1:4966-5263 GCA_001828445.1 Planctomycetes bacterium RBG_16_43_13 | reverse complement strand
TTGAGAGAGAGGCGTCATTGTCTATCAATAGGACTATTGGCCTAACAAAAAAATGCACCAGACCTTGGGGACGCGCGCTAATTTTAACGATGTACTTTCGCTTAAGGTTTCGTGCAATTTTCGGCCTCCTTGCCCGTTGTTAGGGCGTCCCCAAGGCTGGTGATTTTAGGTTATGCCTAAGAAATAATCATCAACATCTGCTTATAAATTGAATGATAGATTATCATTGGCGAGAGGTAAATTCTATGATTCCCATCCAATGTCCTCAATGTGGTCATATTCAAGATGCTGGAACTA
>MHYJ01000019.1:3672-4943 GCA_001828445.1 Planctomycetes bacterium RBG_16_43_13 | reverse complement strand
TGTGAACGCTGTGGCACCCCTTTGTATGGCCCAAAAAGATGGATGCCAAAAATATTAATGTTTGCAGCTATCATGGCACTGATAGGAACCATTTTATTAAAACAGTGGATTCTGTTTTTATTCTGGTTTTCTTTACTTGTAGTGATTTTTGTAATGAACAAAATTAATCGTAGGAAATAAACCATATCCATTCTATGCTCTAAATCAATTGTGATATTATTATCAACGGAATAAGTAATATGGCTAAGTCATTACCATTCTCTATGAGTGCTAAACGATTCATAGATGAGAAATATGCTTTCTCTGTGGGTATTCCAGAGGGATGGCATCACCAGCAGATGGATGAAAAATTTATCAGATTTGGTGGTGTACTTGCTCTTGAAAGTCCTGATGGTAAATCTTCTTTTAATGTATCTCGTGGTTCCCCGCGACAATATGAAAACAATTGGAAAGAATATGTTATCTCTACTTTTAAGCAATTTATGTCACAAACAAAAAATCCAAACAACTTTCACATTTTCAACGAAGCAACACTTGGAAGTGAGCAGAATGTTATTAGAGCAGAATTTACATCCAAGAGATGGTTTAGACCATCTGCACGTTTTGGTAAAGTCTGTGCCCTACATAATGGCGTTGAATATGTTATTTATTATTTCTTTAGCGAAGGCTCTAAAACAAAAATTGATTTGATATTGGATTCATGGGAATTCAGATAGTTTTTTTGAGTTTAGAAATTCTTATTCTTAGAAAAATTCTATGGCATAACAAAAGCATTAACTTGACCAAAACCGCCTTGGTGTTTGGACAGTCTTTAGGTCGAAAAAAATTCATTGCCTTTCTTTACATACATCTAGGCGGTTTTGGCAAGTTATGCAGTAGAACCCCGCAATTAACGATGTAGTTATGCACAATTAGAAAGGCAAAACCGGCGTCATTTTAGAGGCATAAAATAAACCAGATAATTTTTGTTAATGTATGACGATCATCATTAAAAGTAAACCGAATTTTTTCAATTAGCTGACATTTCTATCCAGCTTGTAGGGTAGGAATTCTATCCCACCTTCCTGATAGCAATATAATTCATGAATTTGCATGAAATCGAAAATGCCGTATCGATTGAATTTTACTATATATCGAGATAATCGTTGGGGAGAATGACTAGCATGGCATATTGGGAGAGAAGATAACAAATAATTCACTCCATAGCACAATTCCTCAACCGAGGTCGTGGATCAACAAACTCAATTATCATTTGATTTTTTCACTGGTAA
>MHYJ01000019.1:400-3554 GCA_001828445.1 Planctomycetes bacterium RBG_16_43_13 | reverse complement strand
GACGGTGTCGTTCGTGTTGGCGGCACCCGAGTGACTCTTGATACTGTTGTCGCTGCCTTTAACGAGGGTGCCACCGCAGAGGAGATAGTACAGCAATATCCGTTGTTGCAGCTAGCCGATGTTTATTCTGTGATTAGTTACTATTTGCGAAACCATTCAGAAGTTGAAGCTTATCTGCAAAAACGACAACAGCAGGCCGAAGGGATACGCAAACAAAATGAGGCCCGATTTGATCCCCATGGGATACGGGAACGCCTCCTGGCACGTCGACCGAAGGATAAGGGGTAATATGAATGCTTCGGTTAGCCGCGGATGAGAATTTTAACCACAACATTGTGCGTGGGTTATTGCGCAGGAAACCTAACTTGGATATTGTTTGCATTCAGGATGTTGGCCTTTCAGAGGCAGATGATCCCGCAATACTGGAATGGGCAGCAAACGAAAACCGTGTACTGCTTTCTCACGACGTTTCAACAATGACGTATTACGCTTATGAACGTATTCAGGCAGGTCTTCATATGCCTGGAATATTTGAAGTCAGCCGCAAAGTTCCGACAGCTTCTGCTATCGAAGATATGATATTACTGGCGGAATATAGCCTTGAAGGTGAATGGCAAAGTCAGGTTCGTTACTTACCCCTGTAAACATCGGATCGAGCTATCCTCAAGGACACAAAGCTACTGACACGGCTTTGTGCTAGTATGTAGCTGGTAGGGCAGAGATTCTATCCCGCCTTCCTGATAGCAGCCTTATTCATCGATTTACATGAAATTGAAAATGGCGTGCGATTGAATTTTTCCGATTGTCAAAACAATTATTGAGGAGACAATTAACTGATGCCTGATTATCGACGGGTGATAGTTTCTGGCGGCACATTTTTCTTTACCGTCATCACATTTGACCGGCAGCCAATCCTGACCTCGGATCTATCGCGTCAAACACTGAGGCGCGCATGGAAGACGGTTCAGGGAAAGCACCTTTCAAATGCGATGCGATCTGCTTGCTAGCAGAACACCTTCGTTGTATGTGGACATTGCCAAAGAATGATGCAAATTATTCCGTTCGCCGGGCAGCGACCTGATCATGAATCTGGCTAATAAAGACGACGTTCTTCCGGTTTGTACGACCATCCGGAAAGGAGATAACACGCAATGAGAAAAACCCTGATTATTTTAATGGCTTTATTAGGTCTCATAACCAAAACACAATTTAGCGCGCATGCGCAGACGAACACACCTTTAAGGCGCCCAATCTCGCCTTCAAGCCCAACGTGGCTAATACATATCGATACATGGAACTATGCAGACCCACAGAAGATTATTGATTTGGTTCCGAAAGACATTCGTCCTTATGTGGTGATGAACATCTCGCTGTCGATCAGTCATGACGAGGCGACGAGTCGGTTCAGAATCGCCGAATATGGCTACGAGATCGCCAAGTCGTGGCTGAGAACCTGCGCCGAGAACCGGATGTGGGCTATCGTCCAGCCATCCAGCGGCGGGTACAGCCAATTCTCAGATTTTGATATGTCTGTTTATGAAGAGTTTTACAGGGACTATCCAAACTTGATCGGCTTTAATTACTGCGAGCAGTTCTGGGGATATGATAGTCCAACCGATCCGCTCTCGGCAGTATGGTCTGATCGAATCGCTCACTTTGCTCATCTATTGGAATTGAGCGATCGATACGGCGGCTACCTTGTGGTCAGCTGGTGCGGGAACCAGTGGTCCCCCAATATCAACCCGATTGGCATGCTGAAGCGCAATCCGGACTTTGCGGCGGCTTGCCGGGACTATACGGACAACTACATCTTGTGTGAGAAATACACCCAACAGTCGTACATTTCGGATATGGAGAGTCTCTGCCTGGGAGCCTGGCTTTCGGGCTATAGCGGGCAATACGGCATCCGCTACGATGATACCGGATGGACGGATGCCAATGGAAATCATGCCAACTTTACGATGGCTACTTATGGGGCGCCGTTTCTTGAGCACGTCATGTTGACCGGCCAAACCGTGATCGACGCCCCCGAGTTGATCTGGACGCAATGTTTTCGCGAAATCAGCGAGGGCCCGGCAGGCGATGGCTACACCATGCGGCAATGGGAAACCTTCCCGCAGTTCGACAATGTCAGCGTTGATCTTTTCCGGAAGGTTCTGGACGGGACAGTCCGCATCCCCAGCCGCCAGGAAGTTATCGATCGTACCAAGGTGGTCATCATCAACAATGCCAATTCCGGAAATGATGACATGAAGTACAGTTCGCCCGAGACCCTGTTTCAAGGGCTTTATCGCATGGATCGAGACGGGAACCTCAGGAATAACAAAACCTTCTTCAAGAAAACCGGACGTTATCCGACTGTCCCAACTGTTTATCAATTGGATGATGCGCCTGCCAATTCATTCCAGGTTAAGGTGAATCGGACGGACTATTCCACCCGTTGGCCTGCCATTGCTGACAAGGTGACTGAATTCAGCAATTTGTTCCCTGAAGAATATACAGGCGATATTTATGCAGGACGCTATGAGAATGGCTGGGTAACCTACAATCCCTATAAAACCGGCCAGACGGCGAGCGGCTCCATTCCTTTTAAGTATAATACGTGCGACTCCATGGAACTGACCTATTCGAGGTATACCGCCGGGGTAGTCAAAGAATATACCGATTATCTGACAATCTACCTGAGCAATTATGATAATACGCTCGACGCCAGCCTAAAGGCCGATACGATCAAGATTTATGGAAGTTCTTCGGAACCCACTTTTTCATTTACAGACAGGGCTGATCATCAAGCAAGCACAGTGACAAAAAGCTGGTCAGGCGGTGTGTTTACTTTAGATGTTTCACACAATGGTTCTCTCGATATTAGAATAAACTGCTCCGGAACGGCGACCGGCCGTTTGACGGAATACCAAACGGCCAATATTGTGGTTCCAGGCTCTCCGGCGGTTTATGCAGGACCTCGCCAGTATGAAGCAGAGAGTTTTGATTATAAAAATATTGCCGGAATCGTTAAAAATGGATATGACCGAAACATTCGCAGCTATACGGGTCAGGGTTACCTGCAATTTGGGACCAATGCCGCAGCAAGCGTCAGGGATCATGTTACTGTGTTAAATGATGGTATGTACACGCTTGAAACCAGGTACACTGT
>MHYJ01000019.1:244-386 GCA_001828445.1 Planctomycetes bacterium RBG_16_43_13 | reverse complement strand
TAAACACTATAGACTTGTATGTAAACGGCTCCAAAGTCGCCGCTCCTTTATTTGACCAGACCTCATCGCTCAGCAATTGGGCCGTCAACAGCCTGAACGTCGACCTTAATAAAGGCGTCAATACCATTGAGTTCAGGGCAAA
>MHYJ01000019.1:0-135 GCA_001828445.1 Planctomycetes bacterium RBG_16_43_13 | reverse complement strand
ACTGGTTCTGATTCAAATGCTTCTAATGGCGAGTATGTTACTATTCAATCAGGTAACAATAGTACAGGCAGCGCGCCTGGCGACACGAGCGGGCATATCACTTATGGTTTTAACGCCGTCGAAAGCGGTGCATAC
>MHYJ01000018.1:18851-19138 GCA_001828445.1 Planctomycetes bacterium RBG_16_43_13 | reverse complement strand
TGGAATGCGGAACTTAGCTGTGAACCAAGTAGCGAGACCCTGATAGTCCCACTCTGCTTCGGAGATTTTCGGCGGGAGGAAGCGGTCAATGGTGTTGTAGAGGCAATTTTTCACCATTTTCAGGACGACCTCGCGCATCTCCCTGCCCTCGAGGACTTGGTGGCGGAGCGAGTAGATTACCTTGCGCTGTTCGTTCATAACGGCATCATATTCGAGAAGGTTTTTGCGGATGTCGAAGTTGTGGGTCTCGACATTTCGTTGCGCCTTTTCTATGGCGCGGGTAACCA
>MHYJ01000018.1:18565-18804 GCA_001828445.1 Planctomycetes bacterium RBG_16_43_13 | reverse complement strand
GCGGCTCTAATCCAAGGGGGTGCGAATTTTCTGAAGAGGTCGTCCTCGACGGAGAGGAAAAATTGCGAAGAGCCGGGGTCGCCCTGACGACCTGAGCGCCCGCGGAGCTGGTTGTCGATTCTTCTCGCTTCGTGCCGTTCAGTGCCGATGACGTGGAGACCGCCTAAAGTGGCGACGCCTTTCTCGAGTAGTATATCCGTTCCCCTCCCAGCCATATTTGTGGAGATTGTTACATTCTC
>MHYJ01000018.1:9193-18499 GCA_001828445.1 Planctomycetes bacterium RBG_16_43_13 | reverse complement strand
TTTTATGCCGCGCATCTTCAGCCGCTCAGCTAAAATCTCCGACTTCTCTATAGAAGTAGTGCCAACGAGTATAGGCCTACCCGTCTGATGTATGCGGGCAATTTCTTCCTCCACTGCGTCAAATTTTTCTCTCTCAGTTCCATAGATTACATCCGCATAATTACTACGTATTAAATTTTTATTAGTCGGGATGACTATTACCTCTACTTTATATACCTTCTCAAATTCTACTGCCTCTGTTGCGGCTGTGCCTGTCATACCCGCAAGTTTGCCATACATCTTAAAATAGTTCTGTAGGGTTATAGTGGCAAGGGTCTGATTCTCTTCTTGTATTCTCATCCCTTCCTTTGATTCTATTGCCTGATGCAGACCATCAGACCAACGGCGACCCGGCATCATTCTGCCAGTAAATTCATCTACTATAATTATCTCTCCATCCTTAATAACATAGTCCCTATCGCGACGATAGAGATTGTGGGCACGGAGTGCCTGCTCCACATAATGAGGCCAGTCCATATTAGCACCTTCATAGAAACTGCCCACGCCAACAATTTGCTCTGCCTTGTCTATACCTTTCTCGGTAAGAATTACACTGTGTTCTTTTTCCTTTACCTCGTAATCCTCACCAACCTTGAGGCGACGTGCAACCTTATCGGCAGTATAATACTTGTCCGTAGATTCCTCAGAGGGACCAGAAATTATTAGAGGCGTTCGCGCCTCATCTATCAATATGCTATCCACTTCATCAACTATGGCATAGTAATGACTGCGCTGGACTTGGTCTTCTAAACGCACCTTCATATTATCGCGGAGGTAATCGAAGCCGAACTCATTATTGGTACCATAAGTTATATCAGCGTTATACGCCTCTTTGCGCGTAACAGGTCTGAGGTTATGCATCTTATTATCAGGTCCTGGCTCATAATTCCTGTCATACCTAAACGCCTCATCGTGTTGTATACAACCGACTGTTATACCAAGAAAATCATAGATAGGTCCCATCCACTGAGTATCTCTACGGGCTAAATAGTCATTAACCGTAACTATATGGACACCTTTCCCTGTAAGTGCGTTCAGATATGCGGCAAGCGTAGCCACAAGTGTCTTGCCTTCACCAGTTGCCATCTCTGCAATCTTGCCTTCGTGTAAGACCATACCACCAATAAGCTGGACATCAAAATGCCTCATATTAGTAGCGCGACGGCTTGCCTCACGACAGGCGGAGAATGCTTCGGGAAGTATTAAATCGAGATGTTCTCCCTTTATAAGCCGCTGGCGGAATCTATCCGTTAATCGTGGAAATTCATCATCCTGAAGTGGTAGAAATCTCTGCTCGAGTGGGCTTATCTGCTCTTTTACAAGATGCCAATACCTGCGAACAATTCGCTCATTCTGGGTGCCAAAAATCTTACCTAATATCTTACCTACAAATTCAACTACACCTTCCATAATTATATATTAATGGCACTGTGAGCCATCAAATTTTACTTTGAACGACCTAATCACACTATTTATATCTGTAATACCCTCTTTAGCAAGTAGCAATGGCAGTTCATTCAGTATCTTCTCTGTAACAGTGCAATCCACAAAATTAGCAGTACCCACTTGAACAGCTGATGCCCCCACACACATAAACTCCAGGACATCATTTGCATCTGCTATACCACCAATGCCAATTATCGGTATATTGAATCTTGAAGCAACTTCCCAAACGAACCTAAGAGCCACCGTCTTTATTGCGGGACCAGAGAGCCCGCCGGTTATACCACCAAGTCGAGGAGATGATTTACGCCAATCAACGGGAAGTGCCTTTATAGTATTTATAAGAGATATCGCATCGGCACCGCCATTTATTGCGGCAGATGCAATCTTTGTTATATCTGTTACGTTGGGCGTAAGTTTTGCAATAACAAAAAATCTGGAAATATTTTTCACCGCATTTACCACACTCTCCGTCAACTCTGGATTAGTGCCGTAATCCATTCCACCTGACACATTAGGACAGGATATATTTAATTCTAACGCATCTATTCTATCATAGTTATTTAGTTTCTCTACTATAGCGATGTATTCATCTGCATTTTTACCGGATATACTGATTATCAACTTAGTTTTATATTTAGAGAGACGGGGAAGCTCATCTTTTACGAAGGCATCTAATCCTTTGTTTTCAAGCCCTATAGAATTCACCAAGCCGGACGGCGTCTCTACTATTCGCGGGGGCGGATTACCCTTTCTGGGGTGTAGTGTAACGGTCTTTATTATTACTGCACCGAGTTTATCAACATCAAGTATGTTATCGAAAGCACCACCGAATGTGCCAGATGCAACCATTACGGGGTTCGCAAGTTTTAGTATGCCTATATTGACTGACAGGTCAACTGCCTTTTGGGAACGTTTCTTTGTCACTGTAATTGAGGGGTGTCTCCTTGCCACTTTGCGCTTGCCCTTGTGTAATAGCACAGCATCCTCCAGAGCCACTTTCGCTACTTTTTTCTTCACGTTCAATAAAGAATAGATATATAAAGAGTAAGGATGCTCCTATACATATAAAGGAGTCGGCTAAGTTAAAAACTGGCCATCTTATTATATAAAAATCTATGAAATCCCTGACGCCTTTTTCAAAAATTCTATCAAACATATTACCAAAGGCACCTGACAATATCAACCCAAGTGATATAGTAAACAGCCAGCTACCCTTCTTGGCTGAAAGAAAGACGGCAACAATTATTGGAACAGCCGCAATTGACACTATGAGAAATATGTCGCCAAATCCTTGGAATGCTCCAAATATTATACCCGTGTTAGTTGTCTTTCTCAGGGCAAGCACACCTGATATTACTGATATACTACCACCATCAGGTATAGCACTCCACGCCCAATATTTTGTAAGTATATCGATAACCGCACCTAAAAAGGCAACCAATAAAAACGTAACTTTATATTTCATCGAGAGATGATTAACAATCACGTTATGCAGGTTCTTCTTTCTTCTTGCACCCGATACAGAGACGTGCGTATGGAACTGCTCTTAACCTTATCTTAGTTATTGGTTTAGAACACGATTCACAAAGACCAAATTTGCCGTCTTTTATTCGCCTTAATGCCTCGTTTATCTCTCTTATCTCGTCCTGTTCATTTTCTACAATACCCAAAGTGAGTTCTTGTTCGAAATTGTCTGTTCCAAGGTCAGCCATATGCATAGGCATACTTGAGAGGTCACCAGATGAGTCCTGTATATTTCTTTTCAATGCCTTTTCTTCAAGAGTAGATGCATCACCTGATAGAACTTTATTCCTCTTCTCAAGCAGTTTCCTAAACTCACTCATTTCCGCTTTAGAAAGACGATTAGCCATAGCGCTATCTCCTATACCATACTATTATAACATAAAGAAACAGTTCAGCAAGTTATTCCTAAAAAATACTTACGACTTGACAACATCGCCTTGAGTAGTAGTTACTTTTCTATCAATTTTAAGTTCCCGCTCACGCAGGATTGTCTTTATCTTTGCAATGTCTTTCTTACCATGTCTAAAAGCGGCAGGATTCTCCACAACATCAGTAACCTTCCTAAATCTGAGATTGAATAGCCCTTTAGCAAGGTTATCGAGCTCTTTTCTTAGCTCATCATCCGTCATTTCTCTCAGTTCTTTTGATTTCATATAAAAAACTATAACTGTCTTCTCGAAACCATCTTTGTTGCTATAGGCATCTTATGTGCTATGAGGTTCAAACACTCCCTCGCAAATCCTTCAGTAACGCCTGACAACTCAAACATAACCGTTCCCGGCCTAACTACTGCGGCATAATATTCTGGTTCACCCTTACCGCTACCCATTCTCGTTTCAGCCGGCTTAGCTGTAACCGATTTGTGCGGAAAAACCCTTATATATAGTCGCCCCTCTGTCCCCATAAAATGTGATGCCACGACACGACCTGCCTCGAGTTGTTTAGCGTCAATCCATGCATTCTCAAGAGACATTAGACCATAATCGCCGAATGACACCTTATTACAACGTGTTGCGACGCCCTTCATCTTTCCACGTTGCGTTTTCCTAAACTTCACTCGTTTCGGCATCAACTTCATAAAATTTCTCCGTTATTATACTGCTGTAGCGATACGCTTTTTATCACCTGTAGCAGAACCAGCCCTACCTGTTGCTCTACTTGTAGGAACGGTACCTTTCTCGGTGAATTTCTCTCCCTTGTATATCCAAACCTTTATTCCTATAGTTCCTTTAGTCAACATTGCAGTATGCGTCCCGTAGTCAATCTCTGCTCGCAATGTCTGTAGCGGTAACTTGCCGAGAACAATATGTTCCGCTCTTGCTATTTCTGCACCACCGAGCCGTCCTTTGCATTGAATCTTCACACCCTGTGCGCCTATGTTCATAATCATCTCTGCATATTTTCTCATAGTTCGCTTAAATGGAGCCCGCTTTTCGAGTTGTTCTCCTATTGCCTCTGCTACTATCTGTGAGTTCAGCTCCGGATTCTCAACCTCTTTTATATCTATATCAACTCCCTTACCTATAACATTCCCGACGTCCATAGCAAGTTGGTCAACCTTCGCCCCCCTCTTACCAATTATAATACCAGGACGAGATGCGTGAATAACAACGTGTATCTTGTCTCCAACTCTTTCTATATCTATCCTTGGTATACCTGCAAAGGCATACTCCCTCTTTATAAATTTACGTATCTTTTGGTCCTCTACTAACCACGGACCAAACGTCTTCTTATTGGCATACCATTTCGACCGCCAATCTTCAGTAATTCCCATTCTTAAACCAGTCGGTGATATCTTTTGTCCCATATTTATTTCTCTTTCCCTTTATTTTTCTCGGATTTATGCTTCTTTTGTCCTGACTGCTTTTTCTTCTGCACTACTTCTTTTTTGCCCTCTTCGGCATCCTTACTTTCTTTAACGGCTACTGCTCCTTCCTCCTTTGGTTTCGCCTCTTTATTCCTCTTGCTATTTCTCTCAACCCTTGTTTTAGCGGGTTCACGCTCCTCAAGGACTATCTCTAAATGGCTCAGCCGCTTCTTTATCTGCATAGCCCTTCCTTGAGGCGCCGCCGTCCACCGCTTAAACATAGGACCTTCATTCACAACTGCCTTAGTTATATGTAGTTTATTTACATCTACATCTAAATTCTTCTCCCTTATAATATTAGTAGCGTTAGCCATAGCCGACTCGAGTAATTTTTTCACAAAATAGGAACCCCTCTTTGGCACAACACGCAGAATTGCCTCTGCCGTGTTATAGTCCTTTCCCCTTATTAAGTCCACTACGTATCTTAGTTTGCGTGGGGTAATCCGTGCAAAGCGGAGTTTCGCCTTAAACTGGTGAACACCTGCACCCTCACCAGCCGATACCGCTTTCTGTTCCGTTGCCTCTTTACTTGCGACCTCTACCATATAATCCTCTTACTTTTTCTCCTCAGTAGTAGAACCAGAAGCACTTTCCCTATTACCGGGATGGCCTCTAAAGATTCTCGTCGGCGCAAATTCGCCCAATTTATGTCCAACCATTTCTTCTGTTACAAAGACCTTCAGAAAACTTTTCCCATTGTGCACCAGAAAGGTATGGTTTATAAACTCAGGGACAACAGTAGAACGGCGCGCCCACGTCTTTATCGGTTCGTGCCCGCCTTTTTGCTTTTGCACCGTTACCTTTTTTAACAGCTTTTCATCTATAAACGGACCTTTTTTTAATGACCTACTCATTTTTTATATCCTCATTATTCTGAATGTCCTACTTCTGGAATCTCCCTCTTTTCCTGCCTCTTACAATAAATTTAGTAGATGGCCGTTTCTTACTTCGTGTCTTACCACCTTTGGCAAGGACGCCCCATTTTGAAACAGGATGTCTCCCTCCACCAGTTCTACCTTCTCCACCACCCATAGGATGGGCAACGGGATTTTGTGCCGTTCCTCTGACAGTCGGTCTGATGCCGAGCCAACGTCTCCTCCCCGCCTTACCCCATACTATGTTTTGGTGCTCTATGTTGCCGAGTTGTCCTATAGTAGCACGACATTCCATATGGACTTTCCTAATCTCACCACTTGGAAGGAGTATATCGACATGCTTACCCTCTTTAGCAAGAACCTGTGCATACGTTCCGGCACTCCTTGCAAGTTGTCCACCTTTCCCTGGCATAAGCTCAACATTATGGACGAGCATACCAAGCGGAATATTCTTTACAGGCATACAATTCCCGACCTTCGGCTCTACCTTCTCACCCGATACGACCTCGTCGCCTACTGCAAAGTCCTTTGGACAAATTACGTATCGCCTCTCGCCATCTTTATATTTTAATAGGGCGATGCGGGCGGAGCGATTGGGGTCATATTCTATCGCCTCGACTATAGCAGGAATATTATCCTTACGACGTTGGAAGTCGATGAGACGATACTTGCGCCTGTTGCCCCCGCCGATATGTCGGACAGCTAACCTGCCCATATTGTTCCTACCGCCTGTCTTTTTCAGCGGCTCAACTAATGACTTCTCAGGTGATTTCTTCGTAATCATTGTAAAGTCCTGACTTGTCGCACCACGTCTACCAGGACTTGTAGGTTTATATTCTTTTAATGGCATAATATCTATATTCCTTACATTATATTCAGCCGATGCCCTTCCTTTAGAGTTATATACGCCTTTTTCCAGTCCTTACGCTTACCCTCAAGCACCATATTTTTCATCATTTTCGTCTTGCCCTTGAAAACAGCCGTATTAACAGCCGCAACTTTTACAGAGAACGCCTCCTCAACAGCATTCTTTATCTCATTCTTGTTAGCATCCTTATCTACTATAAACGTATATATATTTTTCTCTGCAAGGGCATACGACTTTTCTGTTACTATCGGCTTTTTTATTACTGTCCAAGAGTTTTTCATATATCAGACCACCTTATGTAGATGCAACCTCTAACTTTTCAGCCGCCTTACCACGTCTTGCGGTTATAAGTATATCAAGCGCACCTTTTGTAAGTAGAACATTTTTATTCTTTATTACATCATAAGGATTAAACTCACCTATAGTCGCCATATTCATCTGCGGTATATTCCTCGTCGATAGCCACGCATTCTTACTATATTTATCAGTACCTATCAGACAACTTCTCCTTATCCCGATATTTTTTAGTATAGCAGACATCCTCTTAGTTGACGGCTTGTCAAAGTCAAACTTCTCTATAACCAAAACCTCTTTATCTTTGAGTTTACCAAGAATGGCGGAATTAAGTGCCGCAACCTTCATTTTCTTCGGAATATCTCTACGATAATCCCTTGGATGAGGACCAAATATTACTCCACCGTGTCGCCATATCGGTGAACGTATCGTTCCAACACGCGCCCTACCGGTATGCTTCTGTTTCCACGGCTTTCTGGTGCTGCCCTCTACCTCTCCGCGCGTCTTAGTATCTGCATTTCCCTGACGTTTATTCCCCTCATACGATGTTATGACGTCGTGTAAGAGCTTTTTCTTCACCTTGTCGCCAAAGACGGTCTCATCTATATTGACCGTCCCTACGTTCTTACCGTCTTTATCGAATAATGGCAATTCAATCATTGTCTTTATCTCACTACTGTTCATCCGCGAATGTCTTTATTCTGATATCCACACCTGCAGGCATATTGAGCCCTCGAAGTGCATCTACCGTCTTAGTCGTCAATTCTGTAATGTCGATAAGCCGCTTATGTGTTCGTATCTCGAACTGCTCACGGGACTTTTTATCCACGTGAGGCGAGCGAAGCACTGTCATACGTTCTATCCTCGTAGGAAGAGGTATAGGACCACTCACGCGGGCGCCTGTCCTCTTAGCTGTATCAACTATATTAGCGGCAGACCTGTCTATCATCTCGTGGTCGTAGCACTCAATCCTAATCCTAATTCTCTGTCCCTTCATAATATCACTCCAACTATATAACCAGCCCCTCCCAAATGGGAAAGTAAAGGGGTATTACTATTACAATATCAGATAAGAGAAGTCAACAGAAATTACGCATATAAAGAATGCACTATGCGAATTCACCGAACATACTCTTAAACTTGCTGTCAGGAATCTGTCTGTATCCGGACGGCTCAAGGATATAGGAACCCCTGCCTTGAGTAATAGACCTCATAATAGTAGCATAACCAAACATCTTGGCTAAGGACACTCCGCCGCGCACTACCTTCGTGCCGCCGCTTATCTCATCTACACCAGTTATCTCGCCACCGCGCCTCTGCAAGTCCTGTATCACATCACCTAAATATTCATCAGGAACAGTTACATCAAATTTCATATACGGTTCAAGGATGATACCCTTTGCGTCTGAAAGCGCCTTCTTCATGCAATTAGAGGCGGCAACGCTATATGCTACTTCACTCGATTCGCTCCGAACCTCACCACCTATAACCGATACGGCTACATATATTACCGGGAAGCCAGCTATATGACCGGATAACAACCCACTCTCTAACCCATCTTTTATCGCAGGGATAAACTTACGAAGCGTCTTCTCATTTTCCTCTGACAGCGTAAATGTTACACCCGGATGTAGAGAGATCCTGTCTGGTTTTACCGTTATTGTTACCTGCCCGAATTGCACCTTCTCTCCAACTTTTACCTCGACACTATCTTTAGCCGAGACCTCTTTGGTTATTGTCTCTTTATATGCAACCTGCGGCTCGCCTATGTTTGCGGCAACATTAAAATCATTCAATATCCTGTGCTTCAATATATCCAAATGTAATTCGCCCATACCGGATATTATCGTCTGTCCTGTATCTACATCAATCCTCGCCTTGAATGTCGGGTCATCCTTTGCCAACTTTTCTATCACCTCGTTCAGTTTATCCCTATCCGCAGATGACTTCGGCTCTATCGCCATAGAAATCACCGTCTCCGGGAATGCCACCTTTTCGAGGACTATGGGGTGCTGTTTCGTGCATAGGGTATCACCGGTAATAGTATGCTTCAAGCCGACAACTGCAACTATATCGCCTGCGGTTGCCGAATCCACCGTTATACGTTCGTGGGCATTCATCTGAAAGAGACGAGTAATACGTTCATTCTTATCTATTCGTGGATTATAGACAGAGGTGCCCGTCCTCAGAGTCCCCGAATAGATACGTAGATAGGTCAATTCTCCATGCTTATCTGTCTCGGTCTTGAATGCAAGCCCTGAGAGATATGCGGTTGGTTTTGCCTCATAAGTAATCTTCTTATCTGAGTTTGGCTCATATCCTTCTATACGAGGTCTATCTAAAGGAGATGGTAAATAATCGCAAACAGCATCAAGAACTGCTTGAACACCTAT
>MHYJ01000018.1:0-9160 GCA_001828445.1 Planctomycetes bacterium RBG_16_43_13 | reverse complement strand
TATCCTGCCGGATAATGTCCCCTTGCGGATTGCTTTCTTTAGTTCGCCTTCCGTAATAGTATCTATCCTGCCTTCTATAAACTTATGCATAACCACATCATCAAAGTCAGCAACCTTCTCTATCAGTTTCTCTCTTAATGCTATCGCCTCTCTTCTATCCTCATCTGTTAGGTCGCCGCTAACTACATTTTCACCATTGTCTCCCTCGAATGTCAGTAGCATCATCCTGACCAAGTCAATCACACCGCTAAATCCCGTCTCCGAACCAGACGGCAGGGCTATAGGCACGGGATTCGCCCCCAACTTTTTCCTTATCTGGTCAATAACATTGTGAAAGTTAGAGCCGATGCGGTCGAGTTTGTTGATGTATGCAATGCGAGGGATGTTATATCGGTCTGCCTGCCTCCAGACCGTTTCTGATTGTGCCTCCACGCCTCCGACTCCGCAGAATACAACAACGACTCCATCCAGAACACGTAGCGACCGCTCGACCTCAGCAGTAAAGTCAACGTGTCCGGGCGTATCAATTATATTTATCCTGCACTCATTCCAAAAACAAGTAGTAGCGGCAGAGAAGATAGAGATGCCCCTCTTCTGCTCCTCCTCATACCAATCGGTGGTAGCCGTCCCCTCATCAACACTGCCAACCCGATGAATCTTGTTCGTGTAGAAAAGCACCCGCTCGGTAGTAGTGGTCTTACCAGCATCTATGTGTGCGATAATGCCTATATTTCGTGTATTCGAGAGCATAAACTCGCCTTTGCTTGATAATCTTTTAATTGCATATTCTTTTACAAAACCCTTGACTTTTACCGATATCGTAGTATACTTACCATAGAATCACGATGAGAGGCCATCCAAAGGGTTCCGTCCCGCGGTAATGCCTCTCGTTTTATTTCTGCCTATATTCTAATTTACCTCTTAAATTATTCATAAACACAATATACGGCATAAATTTTCTCAATAGAGCAGAGTATTTATACTGATTCGGAACCATCAGTTTAAGCAGTTTATCTCGTTTCTTCAAACAATCAATTAAACAGTAAAAATCACCATCCCCTGTAATTATCAATGCCTTGTCATAAGCGTTAATTTCCATCATTGCATATAAAACCAATTCGGCATCTACATTTCCCTTAAGCCCTCCATCTGGCAAAGGAGATGTAGGTTTGAATACAAGAATGTAGCCCGACTTCTGAAGTGATGTATACAGGGGCTGATTCCCGGGAATATATCCAATAAATATAAACGCTTTGGTAATATGATACTTATCCTCTAAATATTTCCGAAATCTTTTGTAATCCAACTTCCATCCTTGCCCTTTGATAGATAAGTTCATATTGTTGCTATCTATAAAGGCGTAGTTATTTTCTTTTAACATCGCAACTCCTATCTAAATATCCTCCTATACACCCGCAAAATCGCCTCTACCTCATCTTTTGCTTTGCATCGCTAAAATAAATGGTCGCTGTCCCCATTTTCGTCTCCATTTTCGTAAGTAAAATAAAAAATGCCAATTGATATGTCTTACAAATCAACTGGCACTAAAATTCTATTCAGCCGTCTTTGTCCATACAACTTGCCTATCAACTATATTAGAAGCAACCTGCCCGCTAAAAACTCATAACGGGAACCCGCAAAACCTTTTTTATACCTTTTTTGAGTCGCACATTATGGTGAATGATCTTTAGGATGTTAGCTGAAAAATACCTAATCCCACATTCTAAACATACACCCGCAGGAACGGACTTAAAAAGAAAATATGTATTACCTACCTTCTTGGGAAGGTCGACCTTTCTATCAACTATTTTCCCACCACAATATTCACACTTCTCATCCTTCCAAAAGCTCATTTTATTCATCTCGGTCTATCAATATAAACAGTAATAATCCTGACCTTTTGCGTTTCAGTAACCCTGCATACAACACCGATACTTTTATTTCTTGACACTCCTATAATTTCATATTTCTTCTCTCTGGGCCATATCCTACGAATATGACCTTTTAATAATACGCTCTCAATGTCATATATAGCTATATCATCGTTATCCGCCTCAAATATAGCATGTTCAGTTAAATAATACAACCCATTTTCAACAAGATTTCTTATGGAGTTTAGTATTCCCAATTTCTAAATCCTTATTTATAGAGAAATTATAACTATGATGCGAGGTTTGTAAAGCAATAGTTATTGTCCTACTTTCCTACTAAGTATAGTATGCGAAGTGTGCGAATGCCTTATTCGCCTCTGCCATTTTGTGGACGTTCGAGCGCATTTGCATCGCATCGCCCTCTCCCTTATATGCGGCGGCGAGCTCGTCTGCTAATTTTAGATACATAGGTCTGCCCTTTTTCTTCCGTGTAGCGGCGAGTAGCCATCTGAAGGCAAGCGATATCTGTCTCTTCGGAATGACCTCTATCGGCACCTGATATGTGGCACCGCCAACCCTCTTAGAGCGAACCTCTACGATTGGCTTTACATTATTTATAGCTGTTGTGAATATATCAATCGGCTCTTTGTCGGTTATCTTCTTGGCAACCTCGTCAAGTGCGTCGTATAATATATTTTGTGCAATACTCTTTTTCCCGCCATACATCATACAGTTTATGAATTTACTCACCACCTTATTCTTGAAACGCGGGTCTGGTTTCAGGAAACGTTCGGTCGATTTATATTTGGTCGGCATATTTTTATTCCTATTTAGGTCTCTTTGTTCCGTAGTGAGAGCGGCTCTGCTTCCTACCCTCTACACCGGCACAGTCGAGGACGCCGCGGACAACGTGATAGCGGACGCCGGGCAAATCCCTGACCCTGCCGCCGCGCACGAGGACTATCGAGTGCTCTTGCAGATTGTGCCCTTCACCGCCTATATATACTGTCGTCTCTTTGCCATTGGAGAGGCGGACGCGGGCGACCTTCCGCAACGCAGAGTTCGGCTTCTTCGGCGTCATCGTCTTCACGAGAAGGCAGACACCCCTCTTCTGAGGATTGCCACCAAGGAGTATGGTCTTACCCTTTTTAACGCTCCGCCTTCTGCCGTGCTTTATTAGTTGATTTATTGTAGGCATATAATTACAAAATTATTATTAAGAAGTGGGGATTGTATAAACCGCAGTGGTCATTGTCAAGAGGAAAGTGATGTGGCTTTGTAGAAATGTAAAACTACTTAAAATGGAGCGGGTGATGGGATTCGAACCCACAACATCCAGCTTGGAAAGCTGGAGTTCTGCCATTGAACTACACCCGCATTGCCGACTATCGTATATCCAATGTCCTGTCGAATAAATCGCCCTTAAAGGGTGCCTCCCCAAAGCCCGTTGTGGCAGGGAACATTTCCTGTCCCCTCCATAAGATTTATTCGACAAAGCAATATCCAATCGCAAAAAATGGGCAGGGGAGGATTCGAACCTCCGAAGGCGTTGCCAGCAGATTTACAGTCTGCCCCCTTTGGCCACTCGGGAACCTGCCCTTACCAAAAACTGAAATTCAAAAAGCAAGACGTCCCGATAAATATCGGGATGCCGAATCCCGCGTTGGCGGGATCCCGAACGCCACATAATAGTAGAACTCGGCACAAAATAAAGGCACATACCTCTATTTTAAAAGAGCTGGGAGCGGGACTTGCACCCGCAACCTTCGGTTTACAAAACCGATGCTCTGCTGTTGAGCTATCCCAGCGTTGCTATAAATTCTACTTATTGAGAGATTGTAGTTTATAATTCCTTGGCTATGGATTGTCAATAACAAACTTATTGCTTCTTATATACTATAAACCCTTTGCCGAACGAAGCGACTTCCTGCCGTCTACCTATAACCGCCGCGTATGGTATCCTGCCACCGCTACGCGCCTTCACGTTCGCTAATCGCCACTCCCCCATTATGTCATTGCAATCGACTAATGTAAATCCCTTGCTCTCGTATTCGCCGTTGGCGAGAAGCACCTCTATCTCGGCGACCGTAAAACCCTCCCTGACAATATCAATCCGCCTCTTTCTATAGTATCCCGACCAATCGCCCAATGAGAATCTGCCGAAGTTTCTGTTCTCGCTTGTGCAATTCCTCGTCAATCTATCCGAGTCGCGCTGGAACTGCCTTCTGCCAAAGTCGAGTATCTTATCTACAACTAAACGTATGTCCCATCTCTCGTCTGTCTTACCTGCTGAGAGATACCCTTTCAGGAATCTGAGCCGCTGGGAGCGCGTGGCATAGTCAACCCTGTTAATCTTCGCAAGACCCTTCAGCATCTGCCTTTGCGATAACCTCCCGTAGAACTTCACCCTCTCGAAGTCCGTAAGAATAAATAATATATTTGTTACAGAACAGAGGACATTGGTCGGATTAAAGTCATACTGCAATATCCCGGCTTCGTGGACACTGCGGGCGAATCTGCCGTAACTATGTATTATTTTGTTCTTCGCCCCGTTAGAGATACCCTCTGTTGCAGGCATCTCGTCCAAATCGGTATCATACTCTCCACCGCTAAAATCTCTAATGGGGTTAGCCGCAGGTGCTAATGCACTGTTCTTTATTATTGCGTCCAGCACACCCCAGCCGACGAGTTTCTCTATAATGGTGAAACTAAAACCCCTACCGACTCCTGCCGCAAATGGCAACAGCGCATCTATCCCTCGACTCTGGACGGCGAGGGCGTTTGCGAGTTCTCTTAAGCCCCGCGCCCTCCTGAAGAGACGTTTTATCCTATCCCAGAAGGTGCTTACCTTGTATATTTTTATGAAGAACGTTCTACCGTTGATGAAGTATTCTATAGTTCGCTTGACTCTCACATCTTTGATTACTCTACCGTTTGCAAGTATGGAATCAAACACTGCGAGAATCTCCTTGCGTAGGAATTCTGCGTTCTGCTCCTGAACACGACAGGAAAAATCGCCGTAGTTAATGTTTATATATTTCACTGCTTGCCTCTCAATCCCATACCCTTTGGGCATAGAAGCAACAACCACAAAAACAGATAAGAATATATTATGAGTTTGCTACGAACTTTACTTATCGAGAAAAAAGTAAGTATGTTCATAAGAAGAAGGAACACGGAACTTACCAAAGCCCTCAGGAATAAGAACATTCCTACTACTATACAATGCAAGAAGCTACTATTTTTATAGAAGAATGTAAGTAAGGAATAGGTATATTCTACCTTCGCACGGGCGAGGTGACGTCTTTTCGTCTGTCCTTGTAGGTGATATACCTCCGCTTGTGGAACGAAGAAAATCTTCCAACCGGCACGTCTTGCCCTGAGGCACCAATCCGTCTCCTCTAAAAATATAAAATAGTCCTCGTCAAGTTTGCCTATCTTATTTATAACTTCTCTCTTGACCATCATACAGGCGCCTATAACTGTCTCAACCTCTATAGGCGTCTCGGTTTCTTGCCGTTTGCTGGGATATTTGTGTGGGAATAAAAACCTGAGTAAACTTTTATTGAGCAGAGCCGTAGCAATCGTAGGTATATTGTCGTAAGAATTTTGTTTGCTATTGTCATCATTTAGAAGCTGAGGGGCGGCAATGCCACAGTCGGGTTTGCTATCAAGAAATTTTACCAAACGCTCAAATGCACCGTCTTTAACCTTTGTATCATTATTTAGGAGACAGATATATCGTCCTGCGGAGACATCTATCCCCATATTCACAGCCGTTGCGAAACCAAGATTGCCGCCATTTCTTATGAGTTTTATTTCTGGGTATCTTTTCGCCAACTCGTCTATGCTATTGTCCGTAGAGCCGTTATCCACTACTATAACCTCGAGGGTTGCTCCTTTAGTAGATGCGAAGACGGAGTCAACGCAATCGAGGAGCATCCTCCCGCCGTTTAGTGTTACAATTATAATTGATACGTCCATATATCGTGCGTTATTCTATTTGATTTCTTCGGATATTCAAATATAATATATGAAGTTAAAGAAACAGTTCTATGACAAATATTGGTAAAGACACTACAGCACCGCCGATGGCGTCAGAGATACTCTTCAGGTATGTCGTGGAGAGCATACCGCAACCGTTAATCCTGTTAGAGCCGAATTGTCATATATCGTGGTTAAACCAAGCAACCTCAACATTACTAAACTATACAACAGAGGAACTAAGAGGAGAGAATTTCTCGAAGATTGTCAAGAAAGGCGTAGTGCGTGAGGTATTCACACATCTTAACGAAGCACTGAAAGGCAACGAAATAAAGAACGCACCAATAAGCATTGTTACAAAGACAGGGGAAGAAAAGACGGTAGAGGCAACCCTATCACCTATTAAGGACAAATCATCCGTAACAGGGATATCCATAGTTCTAAATGACATAACGGAGACCGTAGCATCAAGAAATCTCTTACAACGTTTAGAACAGGAGATAGCAGAGAGGACAAAGAAAATAATGGACACCCAACGCGCCGCTGTCCTTGCTATTGCAACCCTTGCAGAGTCGATAGATGCAGATACAGGTGGCCACCTACAGAGGATGCAGAATTATTCCAAGATATTAGCACTCGAACTGCAGAAGACACCAATTTATAAGGGAATAATCTCTGATGAATATGTAGAACTAATCTACGACCTGAGCCCACTGCACGATTTAGGCAAGGTAGGCATCGACGACCAGATACTTCGCAAGCCCGACAAACTCACTCCAGAAGAGTTTGATACTATGAAAACGCATACGGAGATAGGGGCGAGGGCGCTAAGAATGGCGGGGAATATGGTGGGCAGGGAATCCATATTCTCCATAGGCGAGATGATAGCACACTTCCACCACGAGAAATGGAATGGCACCGGCTATCCAGCAGTAGAGACAAATGGTGAACTTAGACCATTAAAGGGAGAGGAAATACCATTATGCGCCAGGATAGTTGCATTAGCTGATGTCTATGATGCGTTAACTTCTAAAAGGCCGTATAAAGACCCTTTCCCCCACGAGCTGGCTAAGGAAATAATAAAAAAGGATTCTGGTAAGCACTTCGAGCCGTCTATAGTAGAAACATTCTTGAAAGTAGAGAACGACTTTATTAAGATAAAGAAACAGTATCCTGAAAATAGCAGTGATTCTAAGCCGTTTGAACTCCCTGCAAGAGATGTGGGAAGACAGACAATAATTATGGCTCGCGATAAATGGTTGAAGGATAAAAAATAGGAGGAACTATAACTATGGCGACAAAATATGAAGGCGAGTTAATAGGCACGGGCAGGAAATTTGCCATTATCGTCAGCAGATTCAATGAGTTTATAACCAAGCGATTGCTCGAAGCGGCTGAGAATACCCTCGTCCGCCACGGTGTTGACCCAGAAGATATAGAAATAGTTTGGGTGCCGGGCTCTTTCGAAATACCGCTTGCGGCTAAGAAGGTTGCGGAGAAGAGAAAGGTAGATGCTATTATATGTTTAGGTTGTATAATAAGAGGTGATACTATACATTTCGAGCTCGTTGCAGGCGAGACGGCGAGAAATATATCGCAGATTCCATTAATCACCGGTGTGCCAACTATATTCGGTGTAATCACTACGGAAAATATAGAGCAGGCGATAGAAAGGGCAGGAGGAAAGATGGGGAATAAAGGCGCAGAGTCCGCACTCGCCGCTATCGAGATGGCAAGCATAATCGATAAAATATCGCCTCGCAGAAATATCGCTAAAAGCACCGAACCATCCTTATTGAGGCAATAAGAATATGAGAAAGAGAACAGAAGCACGTCAGTTAGCATTACAGATGCTCTATCAACTCGATACGTGTGGTGGCGATTTGATGGATGAAATAGTGCCATTTCTCAAGAGAAATACAAAGAACAACGACACGATATCATATGCGAAAGAGCTAATATTTGGAACTTGGGAAAAACGCACCCATATAGACAAACTCATAGGGGAGGTTGCAAAGAACTGGCAGATAAATCGTATGGCTATAGTAGATAGAAACGTCTTAATGATTGGAACTTATGAATTATTATTCAAAAGCGATATCCCCCCTGCCGTTGCAATAAACGAGGCAATAGACATAGCGAAAAAGTTCAGCACAAAGAGTTCAGGGCAGTTTGTAAATGGAATCCTTGACAACATACGTATCAGGAATGAAAATACCGCAAAAGGTGTCGAACCACTATCTGGTTTAGAAAAGGGACAAACAAGTGTTCAAGAATGTAATCAACCGACTCAGTAACGGTTTAGCCAAGACAAGGGATACCTTCACAAAAAAGATAAAAGGCATATTATCAGTTTTTAGAAAGATAGATGATGAGTTTCTAGACCAGCTCGAGGAGGCACTCATATCAGCAGATGTAGGAATAGACACGTCGTCGAAATTACGACAGGCACTTCAACAGGCATACAAAGAAGGAAAGATTGAGACAACGGATAAAGTCCTTGAATATCTAAAAAGCACCCTAAAGCAACTGATGGGCGGAATTGCTACCGATATAAATTATTCTGCTGCGCCGCCCACAGTTATTTTAACAGTCGGGGTAAATGGAACAGGCAAGACAACGTCCATAGCAAAGCTCGCCAATCTGTTGAGAAGAGATAATAAAAAGGTAATCCTCGCTGCAAGTGATACCTTCCGCGCCGCCGCAATCGAGCAACTTACAATATGGAGCGAGCGAATAGGAGTGGACATAATAAAACATCAGATTGGGGCAGACCCAGCAGCTGTCGCCTATGACGCTGCGGAGGCAGCAATATCACGCAAGGCGGACATACTCATAGTAGATACGGCAGGCCGTCTCCAGACAAAGACAAATCTGATGAAAGAATTGTCAAAGATAAATAATGTTCTGACTAAAAAGATATCCAATGCACCGCACGAGGTATTACTCGTATTAGATGCAACGACAGGCCAGAACGCCATCTCACAGGCAAACCATTTTAACGAGGCAATAAAGGTGTCCGGAATATTCCTTGCTAAACTTGATGGAACGGCTAAAGGCGGAATAGTAATCGCAATACGAGATAAACTAAATATACCCGTCAAGTTTATCGGCACAGGTGAGACACCAGACGACATAGAATACTTCGACTCCGACAAGTTCGTAGAAGCATTATTCGAGTAAGGTAATTTATAAACGCGGTTATGGGTAAAGGTAAGACATTACTCACTTATTACAAGAAACTCTATAAAAGATTTGGTCCGCGTCATTGGTGGCCCGGCGAGACACCCTTCGAGGTTATGGTC
>MHYJ01000017.1 GCA_001828445.1 Planctomycetes bacterium RBG_16_43_13 | reverse complement strand
TTCCAAAAGACAATTTCCTGCTATAATGTGCTGTCTTTCAACAATAAATTCTGACTGCAGTAATGTGTAGTCATTGACGGTAGTTTGTTTTTCAGGAGGAACCACCAAATGTCTGAAATAATCCCACAGGAAATTATTAATAGCAAAATATTAATCATCAGGGGCAAAAAGGTGATGCTTGATAGGGACCTGGCAGGACTTTATGGAGTTGATACCAGGGCATTGAATCAGGCTGTTAGGAGAAATATAAATCGGTTTCCGGAAGATTTTATGTTCCAGTTAACAAAAGAAGAGATGGACAATTGGAAATCACAAATTGTGATTTCCAATAAAGATAAAATGGGACTGAGAAAAAGACCATATGCCTTTACTGAAAATGGAGTAGCCATGCTGTCAAGCGTCCTGAATAGTGAGCGGGCAATAAGCGTCAACATTCAAATAATGCGAACATTTACAAAAATCAGGGAGATGCTTGCCACACACAAGGAACTCAAACAGAAGATAGAAGAAATGGAAAGGAAATACGATGCCCAGTTCAAGATCGTCTTTGATGCGATTCGCCAAATTATGGCACCACCTGAGACAAAGGAAAAGAAGATTGGTTTCCGGGTGAGAGAACGTATACTACGATACAGAAACTCATAATGTGCTGGCTTTCAATGACATATTCTGGCAGCCGGTGAGATGCAGTCATTGACGGCAGTTTCTGTGAACGACCTTGAGGCATGTTCCGGACTCCTTGTATGGTATTCCATATGTTTATCTGGGCTAAGGATATAGAACTGCGCGCTGAGGATAAGGAATGAACCGGTCAGGAACCGGAATTCACAAAGGATGATGAAAATACCCTCCCCTTCAAGGGGAGGGACAGGGTGGGGATGGGGTTTTCAAGTGAGGAATTAGAGGGGATTTTGACAGAGGATATCAAAGATACACTCGAAAAAATTAAAAAGAATCTTGCAAAAAGATTTAGAGACAATATTAAATGTTTAATTCTCTACGGCTCATGGGCAAAGGGGACCGCAAAACAGGACTCTGATATCGATTTGCTCGCCATCTTTGCCAAGAGAGACAAGGAAACGAAAAAGTCTGCGAATGATATTGTAAATAATATTGAAACGGAAAGAAGTATTACTGTCCTATCCACAAGTCTTGAGGATTTTCAAAAAGAAAAGATACCCCTTTATACAGCAGTAAAGAAAGAAGGCAAGGTGATTTACGGCAACACAGACCTATCTATACATCCAGAACCACCGGAGATTAAATATTCAGAGTTTTTCAAAGAGTCCCGGGAATTCGAATCGCGAAAGATAAAGATTGCAGAAGAACTCCTGGAAAAAGATATGGGTTATGGAATTACAGACTTCTGTTTCGTGGCATCCAAGCACGCCATACAGGCTGCTCTTGCCATGAAGGGTGAAGGCTATTCAAGCAAAGTAGCAGTTCTCCTCCCTTTGGCAAGAAAGCACCTTGGAAAAGAAATTGCTGAGGTCTTCAGGAAATTGTTCGAGCTGTATACAAAATCAGAATATGGCATGGAATCGCTTACAGAGGAAGAGGCGAGGCTTGCTTTAGAACATGCAAAGAAAATCTTAGGGGTCTATAATCAATAGACCTCCTCCTGCCAACGGAGGAGAAACTAAAGAGCGTAGAGATAATCCCTCCTCCCTTGATGGAGGGGGACAAGGCAACATGGAGAGGCAAGATGTTTACAAGATTGCTTGAGTTAAGTCGGATTATTGAAGGGAAAAGGCCAAAGGGTATTATTGAGCGCTTGAATCAACCGCTTGATGAGGTATATATACATGGAATTGCTATCTGTTTTGATTTAGACAACGGGCAATATGTGGGGCTAAAGATGGTGAAGGGTAGTCGTGACGTTATTTATATGGAAGCGTCGAGTGGGAACGGCTTTGCACCGACAGCCGTGCAGAAGCTTTCTAAAGATCCAGCTTCAACTGTTAATAAGCTGGGAAGATGTATTCAGGCTTTATCAACCACTACAGTGGCACTAAAAACGATGCTTCAAAAAATAGTTGCTAACTTTAATGAGGGCATAATTTTGCCTGACGTCAGACAAAAAATACAAGAGATATCGCCATCGGTGGATGCAAGGGCCTATCTGTTCGTTGCAACTATAAAGAATGATACAATATATCCTCTTTATCGGGAACAGGAAGTTAAGGAATATATGGTCAGGAATGCCCTTGATCAATATGGTAAAGCTGAAACAGTTGAAGTTATTGAAAACGGTCGCACCTGTTACGTGTGCGGTGAAACCAGCAAGAAGGTCTATGGAAACTTTTCCCGCTTGAAGAGCTATAACCTGGATAAGAAAGGTGTGATAACAGGTGGGTTTTCATACAGCCAGACATTAAAAAATTTCCCTGTCTGTGAGGAGTGTATAACAGCGGTCTCATCAGCTTATGAATTTGCTGAACGAACGCTTAGATTCCCTCTTTGCGGTGAACAATATATATTGCTGCCAAATCTTCAAACAGAAGATGACGAACTGGCAGAAATTATTTTACACCATCTACAGGAAAGAGGGGATACATTTGCTGGCAATGCGCTTGAAAAAATCACGGCATCCGAAAACGAGATACTTGAAGAGCTTGCCAATGTTGGCAGGGGGCAAGATCTGCTGACTCTGACACTCGTTTTCTTTAAAGAGTCGAATGCTTCATGGAAGATAACCGCAGAGATCCCGGAAGTACTACCTTCAAGAATTACTGAAATTTATTCGGCCAAGCGAGCTGTTGAGGCCAATGCTTATTTTAGGATGGGTAATAAACCCTTTTATTATACCTTTAAGAACTTGCAAAAATTTACCGGCAGCAATAATAAATCAAGTCGCAACAAGTTTATAGGCTATATAGACGCAATCTTTTCAGGAGGGGTGTTGGAGGAAAAGGCCGTATTAACGGATTTAGTCAGAACGATTTTGTCTGCATCCAAGTCTGAACCGAAGCTTTTATCGTCTACAGTACGAGACGCCTTTGCTACATGGCTATTTCTAAATCAGTTAAATGCATTGCGAAAGAGAGGTGAGAGAATGACAGTAGAATTAACAGCAGAAGGGACTTACGGAAAATTTATTCAGGAGCACCACGACTTTTTTGATGCGAAAGAAAAGGTGGTTGCCTTCTTGACCGGGAGCTACATTGCCAAGGTTTTATTTAAACAGAAAGAGGCACTTAACAAGAGCATTACTGCGGAGTGCCCGTTTTTCAAGAAGCTAAGGGGACTCAAGATTGACAGGAAAAGGTTACAAACACTTTATCCTGAGGCAAGGAATAAAATCCAGCAATACGATGCCTTTGGCCTTGTAAAGGATATTGATCCCCTACTGGCGCAATGTTGGGTGAACTGCGGTAACAAATGGGATATTAGCGATGATGAGGCAACTCTTGCATTTACGCTTGGCCTCAGTCTCGATTATGTGATAAATAATCAGAGCTAACAACTACCTATATTTAGGAAGGAGGGTACAATAATGACTGTTACGAAGCGACAGGAATTGCTGTTTATCTACGAGACAAAAGACTGCAACCCTAATGGGGATCCTCTGGATGAAAACAAACCACGTACGGACCCGGAGACTGGCGTTGCCACAGTAACAGATGTCCGCATTAAAAGGACGATACGCGACTATCTACACAAAGTTAAAGAACACGAAATACTCGTAAGGGATACTGTTAATTCAGAAGGATATCTCAAGGATGGTAAAGGACGGTGTGAAGACTTTTTTGGAGCCGCTGGAATATCGGAAAAAGAAACTATCACGAGTCTCGTTAGCAAGGTGGAGAAGGTAATTTTAGAAAAGTGCATTGATGTTCGCCTTTTTGGCTGCACACTTCCAGTGGAACATGGTACAGGAACCAAAGCAAAGAAATCTTCCATTCGGTTGACAGGACCGGTTCAGTTTAACGGCTTTAATCGTTCGCTTCATCGTATAGCACCGATACTGGTTCAGGGAACTGCCGGATTTGCCTCCACAAAACAGGCTACTCAAAAATCGTTCAGAGAAGACCATATTGTTCCTTACGCCTGCATTGCAGCATACGGTGTTGTCAATGAGATTGCAGCGCGTTCAACCGGCTTAACAGATGATGATGTTACATTGCTATTAGAGGGTTTGTGGAATGGAACGGAAAGTTTGATTTCACGCTCAAAGATGGGACATCAACCTCTAATGCTGATGAGAATTACCTATAATGATGGTTACAGGGTCGGGGATCTGGCCGGGCGTATAAAACTGATTTCAGAGAAAGAAGATATACAAATACGGTCGCTTAACGATTATAGCATTGATGTTACTGTGTTGGTAGACTCCATTGTAGCCGCAAAAGGCAAAATAGAATCTATAGAAGTCAAACAGGACGACCGTCTTAAATTCCGCGACACCGGCGAGGAGTGCCTTTTTGCAAAAATTCAACGCCTGAATGAGATTACAATTAACCCCTTACCAAATATAGGGTGAAGTCATGTGGACCATTGCATTTGAAATACGTGGCCAATATGGTCATTTTCGGAAACCGTATGCCCCTGCCTCACCTGTCACCTATCCGTTTCCTCCTCCTCCGTCCATTATGGGGATGATCGGCGCTATTTGCGGATATGGCAAGGATGAGTATGCCGAAAAAATAGGGTGGAACCGGGTCAGGATTGCGGTATCATTGCTATCTCCTGTTAAAAGATACAGAACAGCATTGAACCTGGTCAATACGAAAGGTAATAAGTTTTTCCGCCTCATTGGAGATGCACCTCGAATCCAAATTCCCTATGAATTCCTGAAAGACCCTGCCTATCGCATTTATGTGGCTGAAGCGCAGGAAGAAGTAATGGATAGTCTGAAACAATGCCTTGTTGACGACAAAACTGCTTATACGCCATGCCTTGGCCTTGCACAGTGTTTGGCGTCGATATCTTATTATGGAGAGTTTGAAGCTGTTTCGATTGATGCCGGGGAGTACGAAGTTAACAGCGTTGTGCCGCTTGACCAGATACAGAGAGTTCACTATACAGTAGGTGAGCGATATACCAGATTCCGCATACCGGAGCGGATGATGCCTGATAGAACCGTTGAAAAGTACGGTGAAGTAGTGGTTGAAGAAAACGCTGGGAAGATCAGGGTAGAAACATCAAACACTTTTAAGGTGGGGGCTGACAATGTACTCTTTTTCTAAATGTCTTGCTCATCCACCGGATGACTATCTGATAGGCCATCTGCTGTCGGTTGCACAGGCAAACAGGTGCTTATGGGGCTCAGTTTCCGGTCTGTTTGGTCATGCTTCTG
This sequence comes from Planctomycetes bacterium RBG_16_43_13, assembly GCA_001828445.1. Next base: position 4,796 of record MHYJ01000017.1, on the reverse strand, counting down.
TCCTGGCTGGTTTGCTCCATGATGTTGGTAAAGCAAATCGCTGGTTTCAAGACAGGATGTACGGCAATACCGATAGAAAGACTCCCTATTCGAATCATTCTTTGCCGTCGGCAATGATAGGATGGTATGTTGCTTCTCATGCAAGCTTGGCCGGCAAAGATTTGAACCGTTTTAAACTTTCCGTCTTCACCGCAATCTTACGGCATCATTCTGATTTGCAGCAGCCCTGGGAACAAGAAATTGTCATATTGAAACAGAGGATCAACTCAGCGGATGAAAGACATGAAATCTTACTGGCTCAGCTTAACTCAATGGACTTACCAGGCATCGAAGAGTGGTTGAAGACGATTTTTACAAACCTTTGTCTGCCTGTTGCAACTCCGGAACTCAAGCCGGAATTGATAATGCAATCAATCGTTGAGGCAAGGCCTCTAAGGTTGACAAATAGTTTTAAGGATCTCGAATGTTTCATCGGTTTTCTGGGTGCTTATAGCGGCCTGTTGCACTTCGATAAAATTCATTCAGCAAGAGGTTCTGTTGAACGCACGAGGTTCGACTTGCCGGATAATGCAGTTCCAACTTATATAGAAAAAACTATCTCCAAACAACCCGGCCAGCTTACGGAAATTCGTGAAAATGTTTCTATGGAATTGGAAAGAGAGCTTGTGGCTCATGCAGATGAACATTTTTATACGGTTACGGCTCCGACCGGCTCCGGCAAGACCTTGGCGGCTTTAAACGCAGTTTTGAAGTTAAGGAAACATCTGCTGGTCAGAGAGGGAATCGAACTAACAATAATCTATTGCCTCCCCTTTACTTCCATCATCGAACAAAATCATGCAGTTTATCGAAATGTCCTTGAAGCATCTGGACTTACGGTTAATTCTGAAATTTTGCTGAAACACCATCATTTGAGTTATCCCATATATTCTTCTTCAGACCCGGAATTTGATCCGGACGATTCAGAACTGTTTACAGAGTCATGGCAATCCGAAATAATCGTCACGACATTCCATCAACTATTGAATAGTATAATTACCAACCGGAACAGGCATCTCAAGCGTTTTGTCGTTCTGAAAAATTCAATTGTCATTATGGATGAAGTCCAATCCGTACCACGTAAATACTGGGACGCCGTCAGACGTCTTTTTGAGATTATAGGGAAAACATTTAACACACGCTTTATCCTGATGACAGCCACACAACCTCTATTGTTTAGAGAGGATATGGCTCGGGAACTGCTTCCGGACCACGAGAGATATTTCAGGCAATTATCACGGATAAAGCTTATCAATAAAACAACGAATGAAACGACCCTGGATGATTTCTTTGAGAAAGTTGCAAGTGAAGCTGAGCAAAGCCACCATCAAAGCAGAATGTGTATCTTAAATCGCAAAGGTTCGGCAACATTTGATAAACTTTATAAACTTTTTAGAAAGAGGCTGGGAGACCGTCCGATTTACGCTCTTTCAACACGATTGACTCCGAAAGATCGCCGGGCAAGAATTGAAGAGATCAGAACCAGACTGGAAGGTAAGCAACCTTGCTTCATTATCACAACGCAGTTAGTAGAAGCAGGGGTTGATATAAGCGTGGATGTCATAGATAGAGACATGGCGCCCCTCGATTCCATTATACAGTCAGCAGGTCGCTGTAACAGGCATGGAGAGAATACAGCAGGAGTTGTCAATCTATGGCTGCTGACCGATGGCCGCCAAAAGATGTGGCAGAGGGTCTACGATCCATTTCTTATTGATGCCACCCAAAATGTCTTACAGGGGCTGGATATAATTGAGGAGCGAGATTTTCTCGGACTTGGTAAGAGGTATTTCAATATCGTTTACAATTACTCGGAGCCAAAAGATGTTGATATGGTTCTGCAAGAGGGGCGATTCTTGGAGATTGAAGGTCAGTTCAAACTTATTGATGATGAGGGGCCTATGCAGTCCTATTTTATTATACAGACCGATGAAGACAGGACTGTCTGGGAACAATATTCAAGACTGTGTGAAATTGACGACCATATCGAAAGGAAGAAGCAATTCAACCGGTTAAAGTCAGATTTTATGGACCGTATCATACAAACTCGTACCAATGAACCTTCTACGGTGGTATTGCCGCTGGAAGCAACGCTAAATACTTATGATCCTGAATTGGGTTTCATGGGTGAACCTGCGAGCGTGATTTTATGAGAGAAAAAAATAATTCTAAAATTCATGTTAGGGTATTAACCCTTTACACAGACAAACCTTTTAAAGGATATGGCTCGGATGTTAGGCGTGCAATAACAGCCAGGTTTAAAGACATCCCAGTATTGCATAACCACAAAGGGATTGGTTTTGATTATAAATCACCCAGGGTGCGTTACCTTGTGCTACATGATTATCCAAGGCTCGTATCTTTTGATGAAGGACTTGAGATTGTCGAGCAAATTTATCATGAGCCGTCAGATATCAGAGTCGGAAGCTGGCTATATGCAGTAACCGGTACAGAACTGGAGGATATGATTGAGCCTATCGGTATGATGGGGGAAGACTCCTATAGATATCGAAGCATCTCACCCTGGCTTGCATTGAACGAAGAAAATCATTCTATCTACGCTAAAACAATGTCATTTCTGGAACGTAAAGAGCTATTAGCGAGGATCTTAATTGCTAATATGCTTGCTCTTTCAAAAAATGTTAATCTTGAGATTGAAAAGATGATTAAGGTTAAGGTAAACACTTTTACGGAAACAAGTCTGCAAGTGGGACAAGTAACTATGTTGGGCTTCAAGATAGAATTTGAAACGAACTTTAGGCTTCCAACATTTATTGGGGTAGGAAAATTGGTATCCAAAGGTTTTGGGGTGATGCAGTTAATCCATGATCATCGCATATAAGAATAACTTACACTCGTATTCAATAAAAGATCGTTTTTTGAATAAGACCTTACTGTTCATCTCTATCGTTGTGTATGCATGGCTTTCTTACCGCTTATTCTGTCAACTTCGAAATCCCCGACTACTGGGGTATCGGGAAGTCGGTGTCGAGGGAATTCGGGACGGTAACTCGTGTTATGGGGTGAGGTAGTCAAATAGTAAAGTAGGAGTAAAAGTATGATAGGCACAGTCATTTCCAGGAATGGTAAAGAGATACGCCTTACAGCGGAAAGATGGGCTCATATTGTTGAATCTCATGATTATATGGCAGGGAATCAGGACATAGTCTTTGAAACTTTGGAAAACCCGGACAGAATAGTCAGTGGTGTGACGGATGAATTTATTGCAGTCAGGCACTATATTAAAACCTCTATTTCAGAAAAGCATGTTGTTGTAATATATAAAGAAGAAGAAAAGGATGGATTCGTAATCACAGCCTTTATTACTTCAAAGCCAGATAAGATTATCAAAAAGGGGGTTATATGGAAAAAGTAACTAATATCTTAGAATCAATCCCATATCTATTAAAGATGCCTTCTAAGCATACCTGGGTTGATTATGATGATGAGGCGGATGTGCTCTACATAAGTTTCAGGAAGCCCCAACAGGCAAACGATAGCATCATGGAAGATGATATTGTTTACCACTACCATGATAAAGAGTTAGTAGGGCTTACAGTCTTGCACGCAAAAAAGAAGATTTAAATATTTTTGTTATCTCCGGTTACTGAGGAGTCTCGAAGATGGAGTGAATGAATCAAAGTGTTGGGGGTATAAAGAGAAAGGATCTTTGGATAACTATGATCTGGTTAAAAAATCTTAAAAAGGTAAAAGAAGAACTTCGCAATGAGAGATGGCCCAGGCGTGCACAGGAAGGCTTTTATACTGGTGTTGTGCGAAAGCTTTATATAATATAAAAGTAAAATATTGTGCAATAAAATAAGAATATTGCATATAATTATACTATAAAATTATCTGCCATATAGGAGATGATTGTTACCCATAAGGAACTGAAGATGAAAATCGAGGAGGCGAATATAGATGCGGTTGCAAAAGAACTTCACATGAAGCCCAAAGAGCTTTTAATGGAAAGTCTTAAAACCTATCTCGAAAAGAGGCTTTCAAAATTGGAAGCAGATATTTTCCTGTTAACGAAAAAGTATGGTGTTAAAAATGTGTTTGATTTGGACTCAAAGGTGAAAGCGGGCTTTATCAGAGAATCCGATGCCTTTGACGATTATTTTATCTTTGATAACCTCGAGGCGGAACGTGAGAAAATAAAAAAAATATTAGAGGATCTCTAATGGCAGCAAACTGGATTATGAAAAAATCAAAAACAAGTAATATCTCTGATGAACTGAACTATATTCTAAATCTTTAACAATAATTATATGCAATTGGTTATTAATACATACGGCTCCTATCTCCAAAAGAATGGGGACTGTTTCAAGGTTAAGAAGGACGATCAGGTCTTTGAGGTCTCCGTTAAAAAGGTCTCCTCTATCATGATTACTACAGCGGCCTACATCACTACAGATGCCATTAAACTGGCGATGGATCATAATATTGATATTATCTTTCTCGATGAGTTCGGGGATCCATTTGGCAGGGTTTGGCATAGCAAGCTTGGGAGTACAACACTGATCAGGAGAAGACAGCTTGAGATTGCAGGGATTGAAGATGGTTTGAAGCTCGCTGTCTCCTGGGTAAGGAATAAATTTGACAATCAGATAGAACTCTTAAAGAGGCTGAGGAATACAAGGACACAGAAATCAGCAGAGATTACTGCCTATATCGAAAAGCTGGAGAATGGCCGCAGCAGCCTTGATAATATTTCCGGGACCATAGACGATCGGCGTGGAACAATCATGGGAATT
>MHYJ01000016.1:11546-13821 GCA_001828445.1 Planctomycetes bacterium RBG_16_43_13 | reverse complement strand
TGCGGCTTTTTCGCATAAACAATACGAGCGAGAGCAGGAATGCCGCAACAACTACTATGCCTATCGCAGGTGTTATGCTAAAGTCCGTTAGAAACTTCTTTGGATAGAAGAGCAGGAAGTCCTCACTTAAATATGAATCCTTCGCAGGGTGTCCCTCAAGCCAAGAGAAAAATTGCTTGAAACGTGGCGGATATAACACAAAGAACCACAAAAATAGCGGCACGATTACAGACCAGAAGAAGACCTTATACTTTGCGGGAACGCTTTCTGCTAACCGCCTCCTATTCCGCCACAGATAAATCCCTACCTTCAATGCCGCAACAAGGAGGGCTACGCCCAGCACCGCACCTGTAGATGTTACGGAGATGTGGCGACCAAATATTTCACCCTTAAACCCGCCCGTCTGTCTCACCCACACCAAAACGCAGAGCAGAGCCAATATAACTATATTTAACGGTTCGAAGAGCCGCCGTGAAAATATGTATCTGAATATGGAGAATAGAGTTCTCCTTCTCACCTCACTGGACAGCATCACGAATTCGAAAAGCACCAGCACAACCAACCAGAAGAGCCCGTAGTTAGAGGCGGTAATCATCAGAAGCGTAGATGAAAAACCAGTCAGCCAGAGCCACCTTTCGCCGCCGCCATTTCCAGAAAAGTCCAGCCCCTCTCTCTCACCGAGGAAAAGCCCACCTGAAGAATACGCAGAATAACAATCCAACACCTTAAAGTAGCAGAAGAAACAGACCACAGTAGCCAATGCCCCTAATATCTCGAGCATTATTAAGTCCGCATAGACCAGAAAGAGTAGAGACGTAACAACCAGAAACGTTATCGTAAAAGATGAAACCGCCCTACTGCCTGTCTCTGAGATTTCCCACGCACAGAGCGTAAGCATTATTACAAGGAAGAAAAACGCCACAGTGCTAACCGCCGCACCGACCTGCCACGTGGGTCCAAAAATAATATAGAAGACCGCAGATATGAGCGAGTGAACAGGCGGATAGTGTTCCTGTGCTATCACATCAGAATATAGACGTCCAACATCCAAATTCTCTATATCCTGTGCAACAGCGACACCCTTCTCTCCGTGGGACGCCATATCCCATCCTAATGTTGCATCACCTATGACGGCTATTTGCCGTCCGAGCAGAATACAAATGAATACTGCAAAGACCGCTACTAAAATTATAGTCGCTCGTTTCATTAAGCAGGAATGATATAGATTTTCTTCGATGCTGTCCAGAATTTAGAGTGAGGAAACTCTAATATATCTTTTTGATGTTGAAGAATTGCAGTTTTGTATCCCGCTCCGTCTCTAAAAGCAGGATTGTGAATACCGTTCCATAAACATCACCGTAGATGCCGCTCCACGAACCGTTCTCTCTCTGCTCTTTTAACAACTTTTCACACATCTTTGGGAAATAATCCTTCTGAATTGCCTCATCACCCGAACGTCTATAGGCAAGAGCCGCATAGAAAATACCAGAGAGCTGTATCCCGCCGCTCATCCAGACCGGCTTCCCCTCCTTTTCGGGTAGCCATTTTATATGCTCGTCTATTCCCTTCGTCTGAAGGTATTTCAATCCACCTTTCGTCTCATCTGATTCTCCCTCGCCGAGTGCATACAGAACCGCCGTTATAGTAGCAGAGCCCTCGTAGCTAACCTTCCAATTGGGCTTACATCTGAAGCCGCCGCCCTTGAGGACGTGCTCCTTTAGATATGCTATACCTTTTTGTATCACCTTTTCAGACACCTCTATACCTGCAACCTTCGCCGTCTGGAGTGCATCAAGCTGAAATGCCGCACCTATTGCTTCGTCCGTTTTAGATGTAAGCGAATACTGCCATCCGCCGTTTTTGAGCTGGTTGGACACTATCCACTGAACCGCCTTCTGCACCCTGCCCTTTAGACCGTTGGAGGCGTCTTTATCTTTGATAAACTTTCCATCCCTATTTTTGATTAGCACCTCTGCTAATGCCTGCGTCGCCAATGCATGCTCGAAGAAAGGAGAATGTTGTTGAGTAATTGTCTTTTTAACAAATATATAGCCGTCCTTGTCCATACTGTTCGTCAAAAAGCCGACCGCCTTCTCGACTGCATCTGACTGTTCATCATCCCCAAGAAGTACTAATATAGAGAGAGCAGTGATGCCAACTATATATTGATCGTTAGCCAACACCTTGTCAGGATTTATAGGGAACGAGCCGTCTTTATTCTGCTTGGATACCAAAAAGGTGCGACCATTTTCCAATGTTTTTTCGACATTCTTGC
>MHYJ01000016.1:8425-11522 GCA_001828445.1 Planctomycetes bacterium RBG_16_43_13 | reverse complement strand
TCGTCGATACAATAACAAGCAAACTAAATAGAGCGATTGCTATTACCGACTTTGAAATAGACATTCAGTATGATTCGTTCAAGCAACTTGATTTATTACGCCTAAACTAAATTATTTTCTACCTTCCGTAGAGCCAAATAGTTCTGTCTTAAACCTCTGGTATAAATACGATACGCCAAGCAGAATCATACCTAACACTACAAAGGATAGTATCCTGTAAACCTGTTCGAGGAAAGAGAGGTCGTGGATAAATACCTTGCCTATAGTAAAAATAAGAACCGTTAAGGAAAAATATCGCAGTATCTTACTATTCTTATATATCCCTACGAGTATTAGCCCAATAGAATATATAGACCAGAGTGCAGAGAAACACATATGCTTGGCATACTGCGGGTCTTTCATAAAACCTACATCTATCGCTTCTTTTCGCAAATCAAAGAAGTCCTTTATCTCCAGCGACAACATAAACAGAACGAGAAAATGTCCTACCAACACAGGTGCACCTTTTAGTATATTCGCTTCCGGCATATCAATTGCAACTTTTGATGATATTTTATAGATAAGAAACGTCAACGCAGTTACAACTAATATAGTTATAAATCTTGTATTAAGTATAACGTTTGTCTCTGCCGTATAGTTTATGAGTGAGTCAAATAGGATTACCTTAATCAATACTAATGAGAATAACGCATACGACAGTCCATACAGTAACTTATCCTTTCTATACATTCCTATTAGCATTACACTCGTAAAGTATATAGCCCATAGAACTGAAAAACACATCTGCTTTATATATGCAGGATATATCCCTTTTCTCACATCAAAATAGTCATTCATCTCAAATGTCAACATAAGCAAAACAAGTAGGTACCCTGCTAATGTAAACAAGCCCTTCGGCACACCCCAATCAGCAGGAACCTTAACCTTCGACGACATTATAGCTGTGAGGAATGTAATGGCAGATACAATGAACATTGTTATAAATCTATCATTACCTATAATCCTCGCCTCTGTTGTGTAGTTTATAACTGAGTCATACAGAATTACCTTAGCCAATACTAACGAGAATAATAAAGATGACAGGATGTAGAGTAGTTGCATCTGCCATCTAACTGCGACCAATACGAGAAGGAAGGCATATGCTATAACGGCAACAGAAATCCACCTCTGCTTCATCGCTAAATGCTCAGCCGCTGACGCAACATAATTACTATCAAACCACTGGTTCAGTTCAAGGCAGATGAATATCAATGTCGCAAGTTGCACCACAAGCAGATAGATATTTCGCAGTTCTTTATTGCCAATCTCGATTAGGAACATCAAGTAGCCGCTGATAATAGCCGCACCGAATAAAAGACCGCGCAGATTCCAGACGGTCAGGTATGGCTCTACCGTTACAAGTTTATCAGGCATATTGAAAAATAGCAGATTTGCCACCGCCGCAACCCATATCGCCATAGCCCCTATCCTGAAAAGTGCGACATTTAACCATCTGCCAAGGACACAGAGCAACACCGCCTGCACAAACCAGCATAACGTTATATCAGTTCCGTTAAATTGAGCTGGGGCAAAGACAGCAAAGAACACAATAGCCGCGCCACCACTGTATTTCACTATCTCGCTAACATACCTCATCCTCTTTAATGCGGCTAACGAGAATAATTCATATACTATGCATAATGCAATTGCAAATACGCCTTGATAGTCGTCGTATTTTCTCGCCAGAAGCCAATGCATAGTTACATAGTAAAGAAATGGGTTTATCAGAAAAATAGCCATACTGTTTCCTTCTAATTTGACCATCCCAACCACGTTGTGGATATATGTAGATGCCAAGAATATGAGAAACCCTATTGATAGGAACAACATAGTGTTATCTATCTTGCTTACATCGTAAAATGCATTAAACCAGGCAAGGAACGTCAGGATTGTCGCCCCAAACGCAATATCTGATAGCGACCTCCACCTTTTCTTATACGAGATGGCGATAAACCCTATGTCCAAAATAAATATGTATGAGAACAACCCGACCTGATTATCCACACCAGTGCTCAATAGTGCAGGCGTCAGAAAACCGCCAATAAGCCCTATCACAGCCACTGCATACGAATTGTGGTATGTTGCTATAGCAATCGCAGTTGCTGTTACTGCTATCATAGCTATAAATGCCGGCACCTGTTCTATCAAATGATAATATGCAAACGCCCCAAATATAGCTAAATACAATATAGCAATACCACCTCCCCACAGGGATTGCGCCAATACCGAATACTTCTCCTTCCTATTAAGAATCCAGCCGACTGTTAGAGCCACGATACCTGCCGCTATGCCTGTAAGAACTCTCATAGTCGGGCTGATTAGATTATTCTCAAACGAATACTTCATAAAAAACACAACGGCGAGGAAGACGGCAGCTATCCCAATCCTGCTAAGCCACCTACCGCCTATCTTCTCCTCAAGGGTAGCACTGTCCTGCGGCTTTACTCCATATTGCGCTTTTGCCTTAATAGGTTCATATCTACGTTCATCTGCTACACTTTTTAAGGATGGCTTAAACGGCGTCCACGGCTTCTGTGGTGAGGCAGGCTTCTCTACTATTGGAACTGGGGCTGGGGCTGGATGTGGTGTTACTACCTGTTTATTGGCAACGGCTGACTCAATTTGCTTTTTACGCCCTAACTCTAATGCATCAAGCCGTTGTTCTAATGCTGATAACCGCAACAGAATTTCCTGCAGAGTATCCTCATTTTTATCCATAACGTTTTATTATTGCTTCGGAGTAGGATGCTCCTCCTGCCAACGAACAGCCGCATGATAGAGCGAGGCAAATGAAATGCCTATCCACATCCCTGCAGGGATAACACCGACAATGAGACATATAATACCAGCTATCATAATCGGTATAGACAATAGGTATATAAAGAATACACGCCAGGCATATCCCGTTGTCATACGCCACGACTCTTTTATGGCATCTATAGCGCCCATCTTCCTATCCGTTACTAAATACGACACGAAAGCCAACTTGCAGGAGAAGATGATGCCGGGAACTATCAGTAGAACGAGACCTATCACCACTACCAACCCTACCAAGAAA
>MHYJ01000016.1:5419-8345 GCA_001828445.1 Planctomycetes bacterium RBG_16_43_13 | reverse complement strand
TAGCAACACGAAAAATCTACCGTATTGTAAAGGCCAGCCAACCAAAATCACATAGAGAAAGCCCAAGATTGGGATAATCTGCGGTATAGATACCCCTATAGTTACGACGAAGATTAGCAGCAACATAGCGAAATTCTTCCACAACTGCCGCCAGCCGTTGCCGTAGCACTCTGTTACAGTAGTAGGTGCGTATTTCGTAGGAGGGGCACCTCCCTCATACCTCTGCTGAAGTGGACTTCCGCCCTGTGGCTCACCTCCCGTATTAGCCCCATTAGCCATATCATCTCCTCCTCAAAAAATAGGGTTAAAAATTAAGAGTGTAGTTTAGTTACAATTCACCGTATCTGTCAACCCCGTTAGAAATCTTGTCATTAAAGTATCTGCACTTAATTTTAGCGAAGGGCATAATATCATCTATTTCTAACGGGGTCAATCATTTTCATAACTTTTTTAGAAAATAAATCTGCGGAAAATACCAAAACATTTTTATACCTTTTCTAAATATAAAGCGTTTGGGAATCATCTCTGCACTATGGGCTTAGCTCTGAATTTCCACCTCACTCGACGAATTTAACGCTGTAGCTGATGGTCTTGTTCTCGCCATCGGAGGACTTTACGCCGGTAATCTCGACAATAAAAGTCGAGGATGATGCAGACGCTGGAAGGATGGGACGAAAGATTATGCAATGTGGGGTTCCGAGGGCGTCGTGACTTACGTTTTCGTAATCCAAGCGAAGCGGTGCATCTATTTTCTTCCCGTCCTTTTCCGGGAAGACCATAACTTTCACCTTGCCTTTCTCTGGTTTCTGATATTTCTTGGGATTTATGCTTACGCTCCACGCCCATTTCGTGCCAAAATATGTCCAAGGATGAAACCCCGGGACGGGAAAGGCAATAAAGTCGTAGTCAGGAGAAGAATCTCTACTGCCTCCGACAACCCAGCCAGCGGCGAAACCGTTATAAAATCCGAAGCCGACATCTTTCATTGAAGGGTTCAGTAGCCATCTGCGATGGCCAAGGCGGTCAATGTTTGTCTTATCTGAGTCGCTCATCCAGTTGTTGATGGCAGTAGTGAGGTTACTTTCTCCTCCGCCAGCGAGATTAGAGCTGGCAGCGCCTTTGAAGGCAATTTTGAAAAAGTCATCGGGGACGTCTGCTGGTTTAGATGGGTTGTGAGAAATTCTACCCAGAATAGACATTAGAACAACAGCGTGCTGGGCACCGTTACTGAATTCCCCATTAAGCTCGATATCCTTGTAGGGCAAGCCAGCAAGGTAGCGGTATATCTTGAGTTGAGCAAGGGCGGCCTCAAGCGATGCCTTCCGCATCTTCCCCGCGATAATCTTGCCTGTATTGGACGGTATCTTTTCGTAGGCAGGTTCTTCTCCCTTTTGGACGGTTGCCAACAACTTACTGATAACGGACTTTATGTCTGAAAGTGTGCGAGGTTTGTTTTTTTCTTTATCCTCATCTTCCCAGAATGTTACATTTCCATTGCCCTGTGGTGATCGCTGTCCACCAAAAGCAAATTGCAAGAGTATGAGAATAATAAGCCCTAACGATAGACGTCTCATTGTAGAACTTTCTCCATTAACAACATCGCATGATTATACAATATTTGCGAAGTTAAGGTCAAATAAACTACTTAGCACCGTTAATGATTATCTTCGTTTCAGGAATAAATTTCAGCATCTCCTCGACTTCATCAGGCGACCTCGAAAACGCTTTTTCCAGTTGAGGATATTTCTGAATAAGAAGTTCCTGACACCCAGGATTATTATTATTCCCATTATGGGTTGATTGTTTGCAAAAGCCCTGCTTATACTGCAGTGCCATAATACAGTTCAGTCAGGTCTCACCTTTATTAGCACCAAAGCCCGCACCCTTGTATTCGTCATTAAGGCCAAGCTTGGCATGTCCCCACTCGTGGAATATAACCCCTCCTCCCCAATTCTTTACTCCCATAGGTATACTGGACCAACCATTCGGCGTACCTGTAAAATCTTTATCATAAACTAAATCTCCACTATTCTCCCCAACATTAAAGGTTGCCTTCTCTAAATACATCGAACCGCCTGTTGCCTTTGCAAGTTGACTGGACATCTTTTTCACCTCGCCTACAATCTTCCCCTCCACCTCCGCCTTCGAGAGTGCCTGCTTAACACCTACGACAATATCCATTGGAACCTGAGATTGCCTTACCTCTGCTTTTATGGCATTCTCGATATTTTCTAATTCCTTCGTCGCTTTTTTATCGTCTGGCTTTATCTTAAGGGCTTCTGCAAGGTGCTTCTTCGCAAGCTTCCAGAGTTTCTGGCTCTTACACCACACAGCAAGATTGTATTGCCCATCTGCATCACCTTCCTTTAACTTGCCAACCTTATCCTGATAATTTTCGTATTTACCCTTCCCGCGACCACGTTTGAGGATGTCTGCCTTTTTGATAGTAATACTGCCGTTAAATGTCTCAAGGACGAGTGAGCCCTTTGCATCTTTTTCCTCCGAAGTAACCTTCCCATCAATTATATCCCCATTCTTTAACGTTATAGTATCTGTCTTTGCTATGGGTATCAAAATAAGGGCAAAGAGGATAACCCAAAAACAGTATGCTACTTTTCTCATATTCACTCTACTACTTCTTTTTCTTTTCTATTTTTTTACTCGTCATTATAGTAAGATTATCGTAAGGCAACTGAAGAATGATGGCAAGTATAGCGGTGCGATAGGAATCAGGGAGTTGACGTTTCTCGTGCTGATTCTGTCCCTTTGCATTTTGTGATAGTCCTGGTGTATTATCTGGAATCCACTGCGAAACACCCTCTTCATTCTGAGTATTGATAAGATAATCAAGCCACTCACCCTTGAAGTTCTTCCAATCATTGCCACCTAATTTATACATACCCATTGCAGTGGAAAGAAAGCACAG
>MHYJ01000016.1:1944-5383 GCA_001828445.1 Planctomycetes bacterium RBG_16_43_13 | reverse complement strand
GACGCCACCACCCCTGAGATAATCTGCCCAACTACTATATGGATTAGCATTTTTATTACGACCCGCTTGAATTATGCAATAGATAGCCATTCCTGTAGGACCACTTGTTGGCTGTATGCCGGGCGTCATCTTCCCTAAACTGTATGCTATTGGCCCTCCATTTGTGCAATCTTCCAGATATTTGATACCTTTTTTGATTACATTATCGTTCACCTCTATACCTACATTTTTTAGATTGATAAGTCCAGCCAAACAGACCGTGCTTGCCGCAGTAAAAGAGCGATAATCTTTCATACCCGGACCGTGTGGCCATCCACCATCTTTCTCCTGGTCAACCTCAAGCTCTTTACCGATATCGATAAGCGTCTTTTTAATTTTATCCGCTTGTTCTTCTTTCTGCTCCTTACTATATGCTTCTGCCAAAAAAAGCGTAGCAAATGCAAGTGCCCAATCTGAATAGCCCTTATTCGACCGTGCTGCCTTTAAGTGTGTTATTACGTCATCTACACACTTGCTAATCTCCTTACTATATTTTCCATTTGATGGTGTGCTTCCTTCTGCCATAAAGGCAAGTCCTGTCAAGGATATGGAAACAACCATTTGTACAGGACCTGTAGGTTGCTTCTGTCGCCCAGAAATATCCTTACTCAAATACTGTAGTGCTTTTTCTATAGCGATCTCGCAGGTATTACACTTCTTCGGACAGGAAGCGCTATGCTTAAATTTCTTCTGCCCCTCTTTATCCTGCGAAAGAATATCAGGGGTACTTAAGAACAACAAAAGAATGAATGCTATGCTGAATATGGCGGTCAGTTTACTCACATTTTAATCCTTTCTTTATAGAATATATTACTATATTAGACGTTAAAAGTGCAGAAAAGGTTGCAAATATTTTAATCTTCTAATCTGAAATCTTACAATCCTACTTCACCTCTACCTCTACCATCTGTGCGAATACACGTCCCGTGTCGTTTGTGTCGGTGATGTGTTTCAGTGTGAAATACGGCGACCTCGTTACCTTCCCTTCAAATGCTGTCTTGCCATTCACGATTATTTTTATATTCCTGTCCAAATCCAATAGTTTATCGTGTAGATATACTCGGAATTTCTTCAGCCCATCACACTTTATATTGACCTCGTTTCTCGCCCTGTCGCACTCTGCCTCGACGGGCGTATCCCGCCCATCCAAAACCTGAAACCAGTAGAGGCGATTATTACTGCCGAGGGCTCCGATGTGCCCAATCACCCTTTTCACATAGTTATCACGGGGACGGGTAGAGAACCATTTCATCACATCAGGATATACTGCGGAGTTCCAGGTATGCCCCAATTCCGTCTCCTTATAGATATGCTCGTATTTCCCCTTCTCTTTTTTCGCAAGTTCGTCCAATTTGTCTTTATTCTGTTTCGCCATACGGGGGAGGACGAAGTTCTGGTTGCCCTGATTGTCCTGCTTGCCCTGCACATTATAAACGGAAAGGTTAGCGGCGTTAATGAGTTTATCACCCTGAAATCCACCACCGCAATCAGGCGCGATGCCTGCGAAGCGGTCTGGGTCTGCGAGCCCATATCCCCACGAGAAAAATCCACCCCGCGACTGACCTGTCATATACACACGGTCGGGGTCAACGTTGTAATGTTCCTTTACATAGTCAATAATCTCGAACAATGCCTTCGAGCCAAGTTCACCCGTTACATCCGTTGCCTCTACTGTGCAGCATACGAGCCAGCCGTTATTCTCTGCGGACGGTTGCCAACTCGCCATTGCCTTACCCGCCTGAGCGAGTGCCATATTCATAGGACCGACAGGACCGCCGTGTATCACTATGATGAGAGGGGTTGGCTTATCCTCCTTATACGCAGAGGAAATATAGACCTTTATAGGAAATTTCTGCTTCGTGCTTGCAATAGAGACACTGTAATCCTTCGCTCCGGTATCCGCCTTCGGATATTCTACGCTGGTGCGGATGGTTTTCTCCAACTCCTCGAACTGCGATTTTGTGAGAGGCGCCCCTTTAGGTGCGATTTTCTCCACTTCGGCAAGAACCTTCTCCCTCTCGGATTTTGACTGCGGTTTGATGAGGTCACTGGCGAGGGATTTTATCTTCTCTATATCCACAGCGGCAGGCGAGCCCTGCTGAGGTAATAATGTCTGTGGCAGATATATGACAGCAACAAAAACCGCAATGGTGGCTATATGCAGTAACTTCATACGGACTAATTATTATATAAATGCAGCCCCCCATCAAGAAAAATCTAAAAATTCACGCAACATTTCCTTATAGTTATTGCGTCTAATAATATATAATGATTCAGTCGTATTTTAATAGGAGGCGGATAGGATGAGAAAACTTACATTAGGGCTGATAATTGCTCTCAGTATCTCAATATTAGTAATCGTAAATTGTATTGTTAAACTATCCGCCTACAGAGGTGATATCCTAAAGTTGCAGGACCAGCTCAATGCAGAACGGCTTGGAGAAAATACTGCTAAGAAGACGCTATCTCCTAAGGATGAAAAGATAGAGGGATACTCCTACAAGGATGATAACCGCGAGGTGATGGCACTAAAAGATAAGATAGACCAACTTACTAAGGAAAACGAAGTGCTAAAGAATCGGCTTAAGGAAAACGTCTCATCTACAAAAGATAATACTGCAATTGGCAATCCTACTAAGACCAAAATACAAGAAAGGAGAGAAGAGCTAAAGGCGCTAACACAGTTTTTGCAGGATTTAGGGGGCATTTCACAGTTTGTGCAGGGCTATAGTGATGACGAAATAATAGAAACGTATATTGAGGAGACATCTGACTTTTTAGGGCTCTCTGATTCGCAGAAGAATAAGCTAAGAGAAATTGCAACACCAATATATAAAGATTACAAAGAATATTACAAGGAGTCGCAATCTTTTACTAAGTGGTATACTGAAGAATCTCAAAAGATTGCAAAAGAGACGGGATGGGCAGGGAGAGGGATATCTGACCCCAATAGCCCCCAATATCAAGAATATCAGAGAAGGTATAGTGAGATGATGAGGATATACCAAGAGCGAAGTGCTGAATTGCAAAAAAAATCTCCAGATATTACAACAAGTAGGAGTTTAAATGTGAAAAAGATTAAACAGGTTCTCTCAGAAGACAATCCTCGCCAGAGGATATTTATGTCTCAGATTACGACGTGGTTATCATATCTTGGTAGTTCGTCATCCTATCTCTCTGTAGATGGCGTTCGGGGGGAGCAGTGAGGGCTGGTATTCCCGCAGGGGTTACTTCTTCTCGCCGCCCTTCGTCTCTACATCAGCAGAGGGATTCCCTGTCGCCCAACTGCCCGGGGTATCCGTTGGTAGCAGTCGGCTACTCGCCCTCTTCAAAAATAGCACTGCGAAGGATGTGTCCTGCACCTTATGTGATGGTGAGATGGCGTTTGGCGGCAGTGACG
>MHYJ01000016.1:1695-1925 GCA_001828445.1 Planctomycetes bacterium RBG_16_43_13 | reverse complement strand
TCCCCACGAGCCGTCGCTCTCCTGAGTTTTTATGAGATATTCTGCACCCTCTCTATACCAATCGTGCTCGCCTATCTTCTCCCACCCTGCCAGGTCAGATGCCTTCTCAAGTGAGTAGAGATAATATGAGAAGAAATTCTTGCAGAAGCAGGAGTTGAGGGCGCATTTATTTATCGTGAAATTATTCTCCAGCCATTTTTTGCCCTTCTCTAATGCGGTGTCGATTTTCT
>MHYJ01000016.1:342-1536 GCA_001828445.1 Planctomycetes bacterium RBG_16_43_13 | reverse complement strand
GCCAATACTTGGCGATTTTTTCCCATACTCCTTTGGGATTTGCTTCACATCATTGTCTGCGGTTGTTCTGCCCTTCGCATCTGCGGAGAGGGAGCGCCACGATGCGTGGAGACCGAGGAGTGCGAACTGACTGGTCGAGAGGTTATCTTGAGATGGGCTGTCGGGCTTGCCTAATGTGTAGCCCCAGCCGCCAATGTCGTCAAGACCCTTCATAATGGCGTCGGTGATGCCTTCGAGGGACGGTTTGTATTTTTTGCTGTCCTTGTAGAGTGCCAAAGCCATAGCGAGAATGGAGCCGTCGTATGTGCCGTAGGTGGTTTTCTTGTCAGCGGTGATGCTGGCGAAGGTGTCTTCCAGCAATTTTTTATCCTTCTCCCTGTCGGCGTGGACGAGGGCGTAGAGGGCGAGGACGTCGTATCTCTGCTGCTGTCCGCCCTGTTTTCGCAAGCCGTTTTTCGAGAGGAATTCTGCCCCACGGTCGATAGCGTCATCAACCTTTTTCTGGAAATCATCTTTTTGCTGTTTATCCTGCGGTAATCCGACGCCTTGAAGCGTGAAAAGAACCATAGTGATAATGACAGAATAAAGAATCATTCTTTTTACCATATTTCTTATTTTAATATAATACGCTAAAACGCATAAAAAGGTTTGCCTCTTTGGAAACATTAAACAAAGAAACCC
This sequence comes from Planctomycetes bacterium RBG_16_43_13, assembly GCA_001828445.1. The sequence goes on along the minus strand of MHYJ01000016.1, from coordinate 855 downwards.
CACACTATCAGCAAAATAGCGGCGGAGGGATTTGAACCCCCGACCAAAGGCTTATGAATCCTTTGCTCTACCAGGCTGAGCTACGCCGCCGTTTATATGGTTTCAAAAGGGATTCGTAAGCCATACGGTATGGCTTACAGATACTCCCCTATTACTTTGTAACAACTCAGGGCAAACACTACCTTTGTTCCCTTGACAACAGAGCAGATTTTATATAGAAACCATTATATGTCTGTCAAGACAAATTATATAAAACTTTCCACGCAAGGCAATAGTGATGTTATAGATATAACTCCACAGGTGGCAAAAAAGCTCACGGAGTCAGGGTTGTCGGAGGGGACAGTTACTATTTTCGTAGCGGGGTCAACGGCAGCTTTAACAACAGTGGAATACGAACCTGGCCTCGTCCACGACATTAAAGAATTGTTCGAGAAAATCGCTCCATCCAACAAAGAATACCACCACAACGAGCGATGGCACGACGACAACGGACACTCACACGTGAGGGCATCC
>MHYJ01000016.1:0-184 GCA_001828445.1 Planctomycetes bacterium RBG_16_43_13 | reverse complement strand
ATATTTATATATATAAGAGATAGAAAGGATGCCTATATGAAATCGCAAGCAATCATGACAGTTCTGGCTATATTATTCATCTTCATCATTGTAGAATTGACCACACCAATCGTAGCGCAGGAAGAGAAAAAGGAAAAGATGAAGTTCAGCCATCCGAGCATCATTGTTACTAAAGATGATATCA
>MHYJ01000015.1:279-8513 GCA_001828445.1 Planctomycetes bacterium RBG_16_43_13 | reverse complement strand
TTCCCCATCTTTAATTAAAGTGGTGACTGGCATATTTCCCCTTTCGGTAAGATTATACCACTTCTCATAAGATTATCACAAATTTATCACAATTGAATAGGGTTGAGACTGCCGGGGCGTCATAACCCCTTGAAACATTGGAGCGGGAAACGGGATTTGAACCCGCGACCCTCGCCTTGGCAAGACAATTTAACCAGTTTTTGTAAGTGGGCCTCCTGTCTGCAAATTATGATATTACTATGTTATTACAATGAGTTATCTAACTCTATACTTTATTATATAATCTATCCATTAAGGCGGTTTAGGATAAATTCGGTGACATTTTGGTGACAGTGGAAACTCTATAAATATTATAAAGTGTATTGCTCTAATCAGCTTATGCAAGGTCGAGCATTACTTCCTGAAGTCGAGTAATTTTGGGACTCTCCTTTTCGTTGTAGATTTCAAGTGGGAAGTGGTAAATCTTATACCGATTCGCATAAGATGTCATGATAGCAAGGTCTGATAGCTTCAAGTGGCTGAGATTGAGGAGATTATGGGGGTTGTAACCTTGGTATCGAATGTGTATTATGAGGATCGGAAACCGATGTTCCGCAGATTATGCGGATCAATCTAATAATTGTTAGGAATCTTTTAAATCGAGAACAGTGTGGACACCTTAATATTTATTGATACGAATATTATGCTGGACTTTTATAGGTACCCTCAAGGTACCGCCGTGCTGCCTATTCTCAAGCATATTGACGAAAATCACGACAGGATTATTACCGGAAATCAAGTTGAAATGGAGTATAAAAAGAATAGGCAAATGGTCATTCTCAAATCAATAAGTGACATGAAAAAGCCAAATTGGGAAACGATGAAAGCCCCGGTGATACTTTCAGAGGCCCAACCAATCCAAACAATTGAAAAGAACAAGAAGGAAATCGACAAACAAATTATCAAACTAAGAAGCCGAATGGAACAGATACTTAAGGATCCCATTAAAAATGATGTTGTCTACAATACCCTGCAAAGACTCTTTCGCTCTGTGAGCAAGTTGAACTTAACACGAGAAAATGAAGTCAGGTTTGAAATAAGAGAGTTTGCGAAGAAACGATTCGATTTGGGCTATCCACCAAGAAAACCAAATGATACGTCTATCGGTGATCCAGTTAACTGGGAATGGATAATTTATTGCGCTAAAGATAACAATAGTAACGTTATTGTGGTTTCGAGGGATTCGGACTATGGCAATTCGTATGATGGCGAGCAATTCATCAACGACTGGCTGTCACAGGAATTCAAGGAAAGAGTAAATAGAATAAAGAAGGTTACCCTGACGAATAAACTTACCAGCGCGTTTAAAATCGCATCAATAAAAGTTAGCAAAAAGGAAAAGGATGACGAAGACCAACTCATAGATGAAATTACCGCAACATCGTCTGCGAGCTTCCAGTTTCCAAATCTGAGTGCGAGCATAGAACCACTTGCTGAACTGCAGGAAGCATATAGAAAGCTCTTAGAGCCGATTGCAAAGCAGCAAAAAGAAATACAGGAAAAATTCAAGAATATATTTGAAGGTAAAAAAAGTGCGGACAAAAATGATACCTAACAATTCGTTGCATCGGACAGCAGAAACTCCGTACCTTTTGTGTGTGGCGCTTCGCGCCATTTTCACACAAAAGCCGCTCCGTTTCGTCTGCCGCTGAACGCTGCGTTAGCGCGAGGCAGGATCGGACTTGGCAGATTTGGGAGATCGGTCCCACTGGCCTGTCGGTTGTGGAGCAGGCCTGGTTCAGGAGGTTTACTATGAGAATATTGTTCCTCGCTCTACTTACCATCATCGCTTTGGTTGCGTCTGCGGAAGCTGACATGACAGCAAACATTGCGCGCTGCGCCGCGATAAAGAGTCCGACGGAGCGCCTCGCATGCTACGATGCCCTTGCCAAGAAGCTCGGCATTGAAGGCGGCAAGACTCTATCGACGTCCAAGCTAACGGGGACTGGGAAGTGGCGTATTTCGACGGAAACGTCACCTATCGATGATTCGAAGAATGTCTATCTTGCCCTCAGTGCAGAGGAATCCATAAAGGCTATGTTGGGTACTTCGCTGCCCGTGCTTTTTCTCCGCTGCAAGGAGAACAAGACAGAGGTCTACATTGCGTGGGGTGTCTACCTTGGCCTGGAAGAAACAACCATGCTCATACGTTTCGACTCAAAAAAAGCGACGACATCTACCTGGAATATTTCAACAGACAACATGGCCACCTTCTACCGAGGAAGTGTCATTGCCTTCATTCGGAGCATAGTGGGTTACAAGCAGTTACTGGTACAGGTCACCCCTTATGGAGAGAGTCCAGTTATGGTCACGTTCGACCTGGCTGGTCTCGAAGAAGCGGTAAAACAGCTACAGGAGACCTGCAATTGGAAATAGCCATGGCGGTAACCTTCTGCTGCAAGGGATGGCGAAAAAACCGCGCCACCCATTAGCAGCACGTTAGGTGAAAGGAGGACCAAGAAATGTTGGCAACAATTGGTGTAATGATTGGAATCTACATTATTACACGCATGATTTCCTTTCTTACCAGAAAGGAACCGAGGTCGGAATCAACGATAGTCAAGGTATTTGCGTGGATAACCATTGTAGTAACCACCGTGGCCATTATTGATTTTCTGGCACGTGGGACAACGTCCACCCCGTAGAAGACGAATCGTTAAACGATGGGAGAGTCACGTGGATACTGCCGAATTGAATTTCAAGGGCGTATTTGATCTTCCCTAGGAGATCTGTAAAGTCCCACTAATTTGATACCGATTTAGTGGGTGCTATTCCCACATAATCGGTACCAGTTTTACAGTACCTATTCCCAGCAAAACGGTACCAGTTAAATGGTATCTAATCCCAGATGAACGAGACCACCTGTTAACCTGTTATAATGTCTTTCTTTTAACCTGATTTGTTAAAAGGGGGAGTTCATGACGAGAGAGCGAACAGGAGGCGGTTGATGGAGAGAAAGATAGTTGAGCAGTTGGCATCAGGCAAAGGATTTAATGCAGTCTTGCGTGATCTAAGGGTAGGTAGGAACCGTGCACAGCCCATATAAGGGAGAAGGCCTGGGAATATGGTTATCTGGATGGCAGCACGCCCATTCCTCCCTACCCTCCTGCTGATAGTGTTGGGGATCTTGACAGGATCCTCTGTATACGCAACAAACGTGTTGTGAGTAAAGATACCACCATCACGCACAACAAGAAGCTCTATCAGACTGAAGAGGATATTGCCTCAAAGAAGGTTGTGGTAGAAGAGTGGACGGACAGTTCCATGCATATTGTTGATAACAATAGAGATGTAAAATACAAGCAGATTACAGAAAGACCTGTGCGGGTGGCTGAACAGTCCCGGCAAATATCTAAGATTAAGAGGAAAAGCAGACCTGACATGGATCACTTATGGAGACGACAGATCAGGGCTGTTATGAAACGGAAAGCTGAGCCAGTATCAATATGTTGAAAACCGGACATTTCTATTTTGGTAAAAATAGGACATTTCTAAATTGGCTTGACGGTTTCGGATTAATTCGGTGAAATTTTGGTGACAGTATGGCAGATTCAAGTCATAGCAGAGCTTAACATGGATAGTCAATGGATGGATGGGCTACTAACATAGAAATTGTAGTAAAGACCTATCTGTTTGAAGTTACATCTTAATTGCGTTCCTTATTTCATTCCAGTCAATGATTAAATCTTTGCTCTTTTCCCAGATTCTATTAAATTCAAAAAGGAGTATTTCCCTGTTTTCACTTTGCGATATCTCACTCAACTGAGACCGCGCAATGATGTCAGGAGAAGGTATATTAAAGGATTTGTACCTACTAATAATAAACCTGTCATGTATTTCCGATTTTACCTTTGGATCGGTGACAACCTTAAGTTCGCATTTGATATCTTTGTTAAGTATCTCTTTCTTAAAATCCTTGAAGAGACTCCTGAATGATTCATTCACTTTTTCTATTGACATGATAATCTTGATATTTTTTATTTTGCCTTCCTCGATAGCCTGCGCAAGCATTTCAAGCCCGTTTTGAGAAAAATATTTATCCAGCCAGTACACATAATCCTCACACTTCTTCAGCATATTTATGAAAATCATCTTGTTTGTATATGGGTTTAATGGTGTGATAAGCGTTTTGTCAATATCCTCACCCTGTATTCCAGTTAGTTTCATGATTTTTTCTATTAATGTCTTCTCTCTCTCAGAAGTGAAAGCCTCATAATCATCTTTGAGCATTAGGTCATAGGCCTTGCGGCCAATAAAATGAGTTTTTAACACTTCCAGTAACCTCTTTTCATCTCCTCCGTATTTTTCCATTTTAAATTCTTCGATATATTTCGATGGTCTCATACCGGAGATAATCTTCCTATTTGTACTATCAGAAAGCCATGTCATGTTAAGAACAGAGTTGATGTGTTTCGAAGACCCGTATTCAAAATTGAACGATTTGGGAAAGATGTGGTGTTTATCGTTAGACTTTGCGATCTCAAATGCCTGTGATGTGTCAAAGTCCTTTGCCCCCTCAAGGGCTATAAGAGACATTATCCCCCTATATTTTGCATTCGATGGTGACTGTATTTCTCTCAGGTACATATTCGGTATTTCCCTCTTAATCTGCGTAATTGTTCTTGGTAATACCGAGTCATCACTAAACCATTTCTTTATATCTCGGAAATCTGCTGTCATCTGAGAATCCGCTGCTGAGGAATACGCATTCGTAAAAATTGAGGACCAGTACCACTTCTTCAATTTCTCATAACAGTCCGCCTTATTTTTAGTAGAAGCGATCTCTTTGAGCAAGGCTGTTAATACCGGTATCATTGGTGAAAAAGGGACTTCCTTTTCATTCTTTACTCCAAAACCATCATCCCTCAGGATTTCCAGCTTCTTAATTGCCGTTTCCAAATATTCAGAAGCATCATCCCAATCTTCCTGGAAATCCCTGTCTGATTCTTCGTATATTTTCGAATAGATATCCAGGATATCCTTCCTTTTGCAGGAACTATTCTTTTCATATAGCAGTGATATTGACTGCAAAATATAGATAGGCATCTTGGAGATAGTCTTTGAATACCTGAGGATATTCGGGTAATTTTTGAGTGTGGCATCCCACATCTTCCTGAGCTCTATATCGTATTTATATAACCTGGCGATGAGCAGGTCAAATACACTCAGGGGCTTACCCTTAGTGTTTATGTTTTCAAAAATATCAGTAACCTGGAACAGTTCCATGCTCTCAGGCAATGAAATATATGGGATCTCGAAGCCTTCCCATATATGGCTCAGCTTAATGTACATCACTTTGATTATCTTCATGACCTTTTTCACATCATCGGTCTGTTCCAAGAGAAAGTCTTGGAATTCGTTAAGCCATTCTGTATGTTTTTGCAATTCACAAATCGGGAATAGCATTCTCTTGAAGGATTCCTTCATAGTTAACATAGCAGTATGTACCTCTATCACCCCATCCTCGGTGTTCATGTTGAAATAGGTATAAAAGTTGATGTAGAAGTATAAAGGCTCTTTGCTGCCTCTTAAATTAAACTTAGGAGAATTGATTGTATAGTAAAGGGAGGTAATCCGTTGTTGTCCATCAAGGATTATGTATTCCGGCTTTAAATCTTCAAGTTTATTCTCCACTCCCTTGATCGGCTGCACGCCGAGAGCAGGGTTCTTGTCAGTCTCCCATAGTAAGAATGAGCCGATATAGTAATCATTGAATATAGATTCCCACAATTCCTTGACATCTGCCTTAGTCCAGTCGAAATATCTCTGGAAATGAGGCACGACCCATTTTGTTTTAGAACTTTGCGATATGATATAGCTTATCCTGACCCGCTGAGGATCACCGAGTGAGTGAGGTTTAGAATCAAATCCTTTCTCGAACTCTATCTTTTCGATGAAGTTTCTGAATTCTACTTCCTTAGACTTAACCGCCTCCTCGGTTTCAAGACCAGTCTCCCCTTCGTCGCTGTCTTCATCTTTACCGACCCGCTCATTACTAAGAATCTTTGAATCGTACCAGAAGCAAAACATATCGAGTTTGGCATGATTTTTGAGGATGTCGTGTCCAAGATGGTCAACTAACTTTTTCAGCTTCTCTATGTTCTTGTTGTATTCAACTAACTCGTGAGATAAACTATCCTTCTCACCAAGAACTGTATTAATGCCTCTGTATGCCTTTATAGTCCTATTGTTTACCAGAGGAAATGAATTATTTATACAAAATAATATTGGGGTTATCGAGCCGCATTGCAATCTCCGGCTGTATTTGTCCTTTGTGAATTCGGCAATTAGATTAGGTAGGTGATTGGGGTCATTTCTGAATCCATTGGCAAGATCAAAAATCCTGTTTGCAATTAGGCTCCATTCTTCATCACTGTAAGTATAATTTTTAAAAAAGGTTTTGATATTCATGAATACCGGAGCCATGCTTACCCTTTTTGCAAATTTTGTATCCGAATATGGAAGTAACCCATATAAAACCAGTTCTGTGAACTCAGGACTCTTTCTGTCCATTATGGACAATTTATCCATAAGCTCCTGAACTTCTTTTATTTCGAGCTCCCAGCGTGAGAGATGGATTTGAGCTTCTGTGGTCTCTAAGTATTCCTCAAATTGCTTGAAAATCTTCCGGAGGTGTTCCTCTATAGAATTTTCAAGGCCCGTTATCAAGGATTGCTCTTTACTTTTCATCATAGACGAACTCATTTCTTTTTATAAAGAGGGAGGGAAGTTATACAACTTTTATTATTACTGCATTCTATTGAGTATAAGTATGAAAGTCAATCAAAAACGTCAAGACCTGTCACGACAGTAACCCCCAATATTTGTTAAATATGAATCTATTAACGGAATAAATCAAACCTCCTAATCCTATTCTCGTATGACAAGTCATAAATTAATGCTTGACATATAGTCAAGCTACTGATATACATTACGTTAATGTATCAATTTAACGTAATGTATAAAGGGGCGTAAGTATGGCAAATACAAATAACGGGAAGATGGGTTCAGCAGAAGCAATAATGGAACTTATTAGGAATGCGTCACTATCAAAAAAAGAAAAGGCACGGCTTAAGAGAGAACTTGAACAGGAAGGAGAGGGTGGTAAAGGGACTATCTGGCTTGAATCATGGAAAGATTATGAGAAAGTGGCAGCTAAATTAAAAGGTGCTCTTTTAAGCCCTGGAGGGGCATCTACAGAGGTTGGAATTAGTAGGGCACGAGTTCACCAGCTTGAGGCGGAAGGCAGGATAACGGTATACAGAATAAGAACAGAAGATTTAGACATTACAGAAGAGAATATTAAAGAAGATTTAAAATTACTTCCTGTCTGGCTCAGACCTCTTGTAGCCTTTAAGAAACCAAAACCAACGCAAGGCTATGTTGTTCTTGTTGATATGGAGTCTCTTGAGAGATACATGAAAAGTCAGGGTAAAGAGAAAAAACATGAATAATGATTTAAGAGAAAAGTTTATGAATGAACTAACCCAAAGTGGTAAGTGTCCTTTTTGTGGAACACAAATAAGGATAATTGATAATAAGAGATCAATGTATAAAGGAAGACCGGTGTGGATTACTCACGATATATTTATAGTGGAAACAAAATGCCCTAAATGTAAGCAAATACTCACTGATAAGAAAATAGCTTAAAACAGCTATTAAAGCGGCAAAGAAGTCTTATAGCAGATAAAGAAGCCGAGATTTTGGTTGATACGATCAACTAAGCTCTCGGCTTTTTTTTATTATTTGGAGCGGTGGGATACCAGCCAACTAACGATTGGCTGGCATCCCACCGCTTTCTAAAGAAGAGGAAACAATATGAGTCGTCCTGATAAATGCGGTAAGTGTATTTGGGAGGATTGTATGTTGACTGATTTTATGGCGCAAAGCTGTGAGGTCACAGCAACACTTGAAGGAGGTGAGACTTCTTTACTTGAAAGCTCTATAAGAACATCTCAAACTAATAACGGTGCGTGTCCAGAAATAAAAGGGTCTATAGAGGTGTGGGAGGATACCTTTGGAGTGGTCAGTGGTGTAGTTCGGTCAAGACGATGCGGCAGATGGGATTGTCCTGTATGTGGTGTGAAGAAGGTTGATAAATTAAGATTGAAGTTAAAAGGAGCACTATATTCCAGGTTTGAAGAGGTACAAAAGAGGGGTGAGACCGATGGGTGGAAATATCTTAAATTCCTGAC
>MHYJ01000015.1:0-240 GCA_001828445.1 Planctomycetes bacterium RBG_16_43_13 | reverse complement strand
GGCTAAGGGATGGAATAAGCTTGTGACAGCTATGAAAAAGAAACATGGGACTATTGAATATTTTAAGGTAGTGGAACCTCATGAAGATGGATACCCTCACCTCCATGTCCTCTTATGGACAAAGGAATACATACCTTTTGCATGGATACAGAAGTTATGGGTTAAGTATGAAGTAGGTAAGTTCGTAAATATCAATAATAAGACGGATAAGTTTCAAACAATAAACCATGTCGTAAATTA
>MHYJ01000014.1:4563-5823 GCA_001828445.1 Planctomycetes bacterium RBG_16_43_13 | reverse complement strand
ACTGTTTGGCTCCGCGCCTTCCGTATAGTAATTTAGTGCAACGCATATAATCGTCTTTGCATTTGGGATATATTTTTTTGGGTCTATTCTCTTTTCCTTCGACTGCTCCATATAAGCCATCTCGCCGTGGAAGTTGTTATTAAGCCATCTGTGTAGATGTTCTGCCTTTGGGGGCGGAGATGCTCTGGTAATGGCTACCTTATCGAAGCCGATTTCAAGAATCCTTGCTTTAATAATGTTAGTCAACGCTATTGTATCAACCCTTGTTTTCATAATAGCACACTATAGTTTTTCAGCATACCTTGCGGCTGTGTTGTTGTCGAACGGTTTGTGTTCAGGATTTGTTTTAGCACCTATATATTCTGACAGGCATCTGTAACATACGGTGCGAATAGTGGTTAAAGAGTATATTGTAAAATCTACAACTGCCGCTGATAGTAGAGCAAATAATGCCCACTGCCCTACTATCGTAGATAGCCAAATATATGCGACTATGGCGGAGACGATAACTAAACAGCCGATTTTTCTATTAGATGCCCTCTCTGTATAGAATGTCCCACAGTTACAAGAACAGCATATATCGATTATATTTTTGGATATTATACTTTCAGAGACATTTATTGGTATTATAGTTGAGCATTTCTTACATTCGTAGTCCATAGCGGGAATTTGTATGTAGGGGCTACCTGCGTAGCACTTGGGGCAGTATAGTTTTAGTTTCATTATACAGGCAATCCCTCTTTTATTGTTAGATATACAGATGCTAATTCGCCTACTATTACGAATACTACTAACGCATACAATATACCTGTCGCCGATTGATTAGAACGTAGCAGGGCGCACTTGAGAACCATAATAGACAGGATAAATGCCCCTAATAAGCCAACGAAAAATCTTACTATAAGTAGTAAAACGTTAAATACATCATCTATGTTTGATATAGCGTTCACATTTGAGAACAGCAGTATTGCCGCAACTACCGCCCTTGCAAGTATAGAATATATGAGTAGGCGTGATACCCTAACAAGCGGTGCGAATGATAGCCGTGGGTTTACGAGATACCAATGCCCCAAAATCATATTTATAAGTGAAAATCCAAGGACAAGTATAAGAGTTATGATATAAAGCGGTGCTATTATATGAGAAAGCGCCCCGCCAGACGTGTTTAGCAAGAGATTAAATATCTTTACATCTACGTTTCCTGTGAATATAGGAATTGCTATTAGCGTAAGTGCTACCGTTATACAGGTAATGAAAAAT
>MHYJ01000014.1:2454-4545 GCA_001828445.1 Planctomycetes bacterium RBG_16_43_13 | reverse complement strand
ATGAAAAATCCTTTAGGAATCTCGCTCTGTTTTATGAAAAGCAATGATAAAAGGCAACCAGTGCCATAAAGTAATAGAAAGATAAATAGCCAATCCATTTTGTTTTATTAGTTATACAATACACTATTTGCTTTTCCTTGACAAGATGTAACTTTAAGGCGATATTATTGGCAATGAGGTATATACTTACAGAGGAATTTAACCTAAAGCACACGCTTGAGTGCGGACAATTCTTTAGATGGAAGAATATAAATGACGTATATTATGTCCATAATAGAGACGCCTTTTTCAACGTTTATCAGGAAGGTGCCAAGTTATTCTATGAGGGGGCGGATGGTAATTTCATTAAGCGGTTCTTTTCACTTGATGAAAATCTACCGCATATAATTAACACATTCAATAAAGATAAATATATAAGTGAGGCGGTTCGGCTATATAGGGGGCTTAGGATAATAAGGCAGGACCCGTGGGAATGCACTGTGTCGTTTATCCTGTCAGCCGCATCTAACATACCCCGCATAACGAAGAATTTGGAGGACATCTCCCGCCTATTCGGTAAAAAGGTCTCACTAAATGGCGTAAGTTCTTATTCTATCCCCGCCCCAGGTGCTATAAGGGATGAAAAACGTATGAGGGAAAATAAGTTGGGATTTCGCTCGAAATTTATAGTAGCGGCTGAGGAGATGGCATTAGACGGCATATTGGACAGGATAAAAGGTATGCCATACAGGGAGGCGGAGGAGTTAATAATGACAATACCGGGTATTGCAGAGAAGGTCGCTGACTGTATCCTTCTATTTTCATACGGTTATATGGAGACGTTCCCAGTAGATACGTGGATAAGAAAGATTATGACTGAGTTATATTTTGATGGCAAGAAGGTTCCTGATAAGAAGATAAGAGAGTTTGCAACCAAATATTTCGGGCGCTATGTAGGATATGCACAGGAATATCTATATATTTATACGCGGAATCATTGGGATAGGATACGTGAGTTAAGAGGAAGACAGTTTAATTCTGTAGAACCTGCCGTGTTTTCTAACGTTGCGGCAGGTAGATTATAATTTCTAACTATTATGCAACGTCCGCCTTTGGAACCATTTAAGATAAAAGTAGTAGAACCGCTAAGATGTCCAAGCCGTGAAGAACGGCTAAAGGCGCTCCGTGAGGCACACTATAATTTATTTGCAGTTTCATCCGATAAGATATTTATTGACCTGCTGACTGATAGTGGGACGTCCGCTATGAGCGATAATCAGTGGGCGGGGATGATGTTAGGGGATGAGGCATATGCTGGGAGTAGGAATTTTAGCAATTTTGTAAATACAGTTCAGGATATAACAGGGTTCAAATATGTAATTCCAACTCATCAAGGACGTGCGGCTGAAAATATACTCTTCTCTACCCTTGTAAAGAAGGGTATGTGCGTTCCTAATAATAGCCACTTTGATACTACGAGGGCTAATGTCGAGCATCAGGATGCGGAGGCAGTAGATTGTATGTCAGCAGAGGCGTTTGTTACAGATGTCGAGGCGCCGTTTAAGGGCAATATGGACTTGGGTAAACTCGAGGCGGCTATAAAGAAGTATGGCAGGGACAATATACCACTTGCAATGATTACGGTAACGAACAATACCATAGGCGGTCAGCCCGTCTCTATGGAGAATATCAGGAAAACTAAAGAACTACTAGACAAATATAACATACCGCTTTATCTGGATGCCTGTAGATATGCGGAGAATGCCTTCTTCATAAAAGAGAGAGAAAAGGGATATAGCACAAAGCCCATTCGTGAGATAGCACGCGAGATGTTTTCATACGCAGATGGATGCACTATGAGTGCGAAAAAGGACGGGCTTGTGAATATAGGCGGATTTGTAGCAACCAACAGCGAAGAAGTAGCAGATAAATTGAAGAATTTCTTAATACTCGTGGAAGGATTTCCTACTTATGGTGGACTTGCTCGCAGGGATTTAGAGGCGATGGCTCGCGGTTTAGTAGAGGCACTGGATGAGGATTATTTGAGATATAGAACAGGACAGGTGAAATATTTGGGTGATATACTGCAGGGTTCCAGTGTCCCTATTGTAA
>MHYJ01000014.1:0-2405 GCA_001828445.1 Planctomycetes bacterium RBG_16_43_13 | reverse complement strand
ATCGCCAAATGCGTTTCCTGGACAGGCATTAGTATGTGCAATCTATTTAGAGGGTGGTATAAGGTCGTGCGAATTGGGTGGCCTGATGTTTCCGGATAGGGATAATTCATCGCCACAGTTTGAGTTGGTCAGATTAGCAATACCTCGACGTGTATATACCTCACGTCATTTAGAATATGTTGCCGATACCATAATAAATATATTCAAAAATAGAGAAAAGGTGCGGGGTGTAAAAATCGTCAGTGCACCACAGGTCTTAAGGCATTTTACTGCGAAGATGAGCGAAATATAGATTGCATTTTAATCGACTATTTGTAATAAGTATGCCCACTTATACGAATTATAACACGCTGGTTTTTAAGTATTGGGGAAGATTATGATAAAAGATGAGATTGCCTCCCTAAAGATTGATAGAGAGAAGGAGGTAGTAAAAGAGAGCAGGTCTAACAAAGGAATGCTCTGGGGTGTTGTTATAGTGCTAATATGTGTCATAGTCAGTGCTATAGCGTTTTGGCCCAGCGGTGGCAATAGTATTCCAGAGGTTGAAGTAAAGATTATTTCTACGAGTGGCAGGAGTAATGGAGTACAGTTATTAAATGCTGGTGGCTATATAGTAGCAAGAAGGGAGGCAACACTTAGTGCTAAAGCAACTGGAGAATTGGTGTATTTGGGTGTCGAAGGTGGAGATAGTGTAAAAAAGGATCAGCTACTGGCAAAGATTAAAGATGACGATATAAGAGCCCAACTAAATCGTGAGCAGGCAAACCTTCAAAAGGCGCAAAATGATTATAAAAGGAATAAAAAGCTTTTCGATAGTGGTGTTATTTCTGCTGCAGAGTTTGATGCGATAGAGACCAACCTCAAACTTGCTGACGCAAACGTTACTCTGTCGCAAGCCCAGTTGGACGCCACGAGGGTCTACGCCCCATTTGATGGTATTGTTATTAAAAAATATGCAGACGTGGGGAATATGATAGCTCCAGGCAAGGACATAATTAGCGTGATAGACACTTCGGAGTGGTATGTTGAGGTAGATATTGGGGAAGATGATATATCGAGAATTGAAATAGGTCAGCCAGCAGAGGTTACAACTAAAGTGTATCCAGACAGAACTTTTAAGGCAGAAGTTGTCGCAAAGATGTCGAAGACGAAGGATAATAGGGGAGGTGGTGTTGTAACTGTGAGAGTTAAGCTGGTGGCTTTAGGTCAAAATAACCTGCAATTGTCTAACGTAGCCGCAAGGGTTGCATTCCTAAAATCTGATGTAGGTAGCACTGTAAAAGACATAATAGTTATACCTAAGAAAGCGGTAATGGATAGTAATTCCAAAACTAAGGTATTTTTAGTTGATAATAATATTGTTACAGAACGGGAGATTAAAGTTGGTAAAACATACAGTGACAGTGTGGAAGTATTAAGTGGGCTCTATAATGGTGATTGCGTTATTGTCTCTGGTCTTGAGAGTGTAAAGGTTGGCAGCACTGTTAAGAAAAAATAGCTTCGTAAGTAAATTTTTGGAAAAGGAGGGTATACTGTGGGTGAGGTAATAGTCCATATAGAAAACATCATAAAGGTTTATCAGAAAGGCACTAATGCAGTTAGGGTTCTTGAGGGCATAAATATAGATATAAATAAGGGCGACTTTATAGCCCTTATGGGACCATCTGGTTCAGGCAAGACAACACTCCTTAATTTGATAGCAGGTATTGATAGACCCACATCAGGGAAATTATTTGTAGGCGATACTGATATTACCACCCTGTCTGATAGTGGTCTTGCTCGTTGGCGCGGGAGCCATATTGGTTATATCTTTCAGTTATATAACCTATTGCCTGTGCTTACTGCTTACGAAAATGTAGAGTTGCCACTGCTCCTTACTAATCTATCGGCTTCGGAGAGGAAAAATCACGTAGTTACAGCCCTTAAGTTAGTCAGCTTAGAAGATAGAATGTACCACTATCCTCGCCAGCTATCAGGTGGACAGGAGCAAAGAGTTGGCATAGCAAGGGCGATAGTTACAGACCCTACCCTTATAATAGCTGATGAACCGACTGGAGACCTTGATGCAAAATCCGCAGTAGAAATACTTGGCCTCCTTACACAGCTAAATAATCAGCTTAACAAGACGATAGTTATGGTTACCCACGACCCTAAGGCGGCTAAGTATGCACACACTCTATATCGACTGGAAAAAGGCGTTTTAGTAAGTAGTGAGACAGCCATAGAGCAAGAAGCATAGAGATGAAACTTATAATGTTGGTTGTAAAGAGTGTCCTGCGCAGTAAGAGGCGGACAATCCTAACTGTTATTAGTATGACGTTTTCATTCCTTATATTCGCGATTCTGCTTTCGACAACAACAGCTATATCAAATTTCCCCAATACAATATCGCCTTTTTCCTTGAC
>MHYJ01000013.1:10097-10965 GCA_001828445.1 Planctomycetes bacterium RBG_16_43_13 | reverse complement strand
TTGAATCAAAGTCCACATCGAATGCTGCGCCTTTGACGTTGCCCGATATACCGTTAGCCTTTACATCAATTGCCAGTGTGTCTCCGCTGCTCAAAGAACTGTTTTTTGTCATGTAGACGGCATTGCTTCCAGGATTTATGCCGGAAAAGCTGAGTGTTGTGCTCGGTGAGGTCGGGCCGTTGTCGCCTCCACCTCCACCACAGGCGGTAACCATGAGTAAAGTAAGGATAGAACTCATTATTAACAAGTATTGTAGGGTGGGCTGCGCCCACCGTAAATTGTCTACGTTATTTTTCACCTTCTCTGTCTCTGCGTTTATCTGTATGTTTCTCATTACTGCACCTCCCCGAAGTGTGCTCCAAGCGTTATCAAATCGTTTCCGTCCACATTACCATTCTTGTCAAGGTCACATACAGGGTTCCAGTTGGCATCTCCCGACTTTGCGCCAAAGGCGATAGAGAGTTTTATCAGGTCAAATCCGTCCACTCGATTGATGGAATAACCCGTATTGTCAGCGTTCCCCGACGGTCCTATTCCGTAGTTCGGATCGTAGAAGACCATTGCATTTAACACCGTAGTGGCGGGGTTTCCTGCCATGTCGGTTGCATCAAAGGAGACGGTGTAGAATGCGCCGTCAACAAGGGAAAGGTTGGTGTTTACCGTATGACTACCAACAGTGCGGTCTGCGCTGCTTAGTGTATAGATTTGAGGTGAGCTTGTATCAGCTTTCCCTGCCGTCCTCGTAAAAGTAACCTTTCCAGATGATACGGCCTCGCTGAGTGTGTAGCCTACACTGGAATTGGTGATTATGCTGTTGGATGCAGGAGAGGGGGAGGTAAATGCAGGCGGTGTTGTGTCGTTACTCGCA
>MHYJ01000013.1:2635-10072 GCA_001828445.1 Planctomycetes bacterium RBG_16_43_13 | reverse complement strand
CCGCCGTAATAGCGCCGGTGGTGTAAGTATCACCAATGAGCGTCCCACCGCAACCGGTAACCGTATTTATGAGGTAACCGGTGTTCGGTGTCAGTGTAAATACAGTCGTCGCGTTATAGTTCACCGTCTGAACTGTGCCTGGGCTGATTGTGCCGTTCGCACCGGCCGAAGGTGTTACGGTGAAGGTATTGATTGCAAAGGTTGCCGTCACCGAACAATCGCCGCTGATCGCGCCGGTTGTGAAGGTGTTGCCGGTGAGCGTCCCGCCGCAGCCTGTTACACCAGAGATGCTGTAACCTGTTGCAGGTGTTACTGTGAAGCTGGTGGTGGAGCCAGACGCAACCGTCACTATGGTACTTGGTGAAATGCTGCCCCCCGTGCCTGCGCTGGGAGTAACGGTGTAGTTTGACACCGCAACAATATTAATCTGCTGAGTGGCTCCGGAAGCTCCAACAGTAAATGCCCCCGCTGCCGGAGAAGTAACAGACAATTCGTTACCGTTCAAAAAAACATATATCTTTGCTGAATCGTTCGTCTGCGCCCCACCCGGCTGGGCGGTTGCGTCATAGATCGGCACGTCGATCAGATACCAGTTGCTCGCATTCAGGCTCGTGCTTTGTGCAGGGTTGCCTGAAGCATCGGTGTAGACAGTCCCATCAGCCTTTGTAACCTTGACAACAATCCCTGTGTCCGCCTGAAGTTTCTGCACACCGTCAATGGTAAGGGTGCCACCGATCCTGAACGGCACTGGAATACCTGCGGCAAAGACCTGGCATGTTGACATTATCAGAAACACTGCCAACATGAGCGTTTTTGCAAATGAATATGTTCTCATAGATAAAACCTCCTAATAATTGTAAAAGCTATGGTAGCGTCCAAGTGCCTGCTTGTTTTGCCTTGATCCAGTATCCTTTACCAGGCTCAAGCGAAGCGAGATCACTGAACCCTGGATTGGCAGGATCGTACATCTGCCACGCTCCGTTAGTATAGCCCCATACGCTTTCTACATTTGTGCCAATGTTAGATAGTGCAGTTGTTACTGATTGAGCTGTTGTTGAATTGTAACCTATAAAATTCCATCCAAAAGCAAGGTTCATTGCTTTTGGTGCGAACACCCCGTTGTACGGCAATACTGTATCCACAAGGCTTTCTATCCAATATGCACGTCCACTTGTAATTTCAGTTAAATCGCTAAAATTGGTGTCACTTGGTAGAAACATTTTCCATACACCATTTTGATAAGCCCATACCGACTTGATACTCGTAAGTACGGATGCCAGTACGGTTTGTGGTGCAATGTTGGTTGGGGTCAGCGGGATTGAGATTAAATTCCAACCTTTGGTTAAATTTACTGATGTATTTGCTACGACGATATTAAGATATCTTGTAACGGTGGATGTGTTACCTTGTGAATCACTTATTTTCAGCGTAAGTGTATATTCACCACTACGTGCATAGGAATGCGTTGGATTGACGCCAGTTAGAACAGTACCGTCTCCAAAATCCCATGTATAAGTAAGCGGTAATCCAGATGCTGCTGTTGCTGAAGAGGAAACAGCTATCGTTCCATTAGATTCAGTGATATCAAAGCTGTTTAACTTTATGTATCCTTGTATGTCTGTCTGGATTGAATCCAATGAGGTTTGCGTAGAATAGAGGTCATACTGCTCAAACTGCACATTATTATTCGAATCCCAAACTTTAATTTTTCGCACATTGAATGGCCATTTAAGATTTTTCTTTAGCACCACATCGCTCGGAATAAGAATCGAAACTGTCTTTGTAAGCGCAGTGTCGATAATGGCATCTGATGCGAAGTTTGTAACAGCAACATTCTCTTGATCCGTAATATCTATTAATACCCTATAGGTTCCAGCATCAAGCGCCTGCACAGGTATTGAAATGCTCAAGCCGTCAATTCTTGAGTCTTGATCGGGGTCAAATATAGCCTCTGTGATCTCCCCAATAGAAACATTTTTGCCATGAGCGTCAAATGTTATAGTTGTGCTTTTTTCGCTTTCTGGTGTCCCTACTGTCCCTGTCACTAATACGTCAAAAGTACCCTCAACTTGTGGAGTAAATGCACCTCGATAAACTCCAGCAGCTATACCGTCATTAAGTAGATTAATTGATTCAATTGTTCCATTCGGCTTAGCGATTGCAGCAACCACTTGCCCATTAGAGACCGGGGTACCATCCAAACCATAGAATGCAGCTATTTGGATTGGATTATTTTTCACAACAAAATCTTTGTCAATCTTAACAAAAATAAGTGATGGCAAAGCTGGCGGGGTATCTGTAACAGATTGTGCTTGTATCACATTACTTGGACCCGTCCAAAAATCACGAGTACCTGGTTCAATATTGATACCATCATTATTTGTGCTAACTCCAATTACATCGAGGGTTGTTACTGGTCCGAATGGTGTGTCAGGATCATACTTTATCAGATAGTTACCCGAACCATCCTTGGTTTGCCATAACTTATTGGAAAAACTAACACCTTGGGAACGTTTTGGTGTGCCAGATTGAAGAATTGGCATTACAAAATCGTTATACATATTTGCAACCAATGCGTAGTTGACGTTTAGGACACCGCCATGATTTCCGATTTCATTACCCACAAGTATAAACCGCTTATCGGCTGAATTAGATATTATATTGGATTTATTCCATTTATCTCCAAATGATACTATTTGTTTTTTTACGGTACCTCTATTGATATTTTCTATCCAATGCACATCGCTATCATTGCTTGTAAAAGGAATATGGAAAAAAATATCTGTCCATAAATCTTTTTCATGGCGATAATCTTGAAGCAAACCATAGCTAATAGAATCAACTCCATTGGGTATATATAACGCACTTCGTGTCCAAACGATCATGTCATCTGGACGTTCCTCAGGCACTATGTCGTCCGTATCAACACCAGCCGTTGTCCAATATTGAACTTTATTGTTTGCTGGTACCTGCTCGTTAAATTTGGCCATGTCATACGTTGAAAGGTTGCGTAAATAACCTGTCTGTGCTTTCAATTCAGATAGTGACACCGCTACTATTCCAGCCAGCCATGGATGCCCTGTGGCTAAGGCCAAAGCAGGTGCAAACGACCCATATGTATTTATTTTCCTAGCAATATTCGCAACAGTTGATCCCATATGCGGGGTATTCAGAGTAATCAAATTATCAACAGGATAATCTAAATAAGACCCATCAATAAAGGCACGGGATATTAGCCCTCCCATACTGTGACCAATCAAGTTCAATTGCGTTCCAACAGGTATTTGTGCTTTGTCGTGAATGTAGTGCCATAGATTCCGAGCATTATTAAAATTGTCAGTTGAATGTCCATCAATATTATCCGCAGCAAAAACCATTATTCCCTGATCAAACAAAAATCTCCAAAGCCCAGTTGCATCTTTAGATTGGCCAGTGAGTACGGAATCACGAGCAGTGCCGTTTACATAGTCTGTGTACGTTGGCTGAATTTGAGGTGCACCAAAATAACCTGCCACATCGCTTGCTTTAGAAATATCATCGAATGGAGGTAGCACACCTCTCACCAATACTACTATTTTATTAACACTGCTTGCGTACTTTACCTCCCCCTGCCACTTGCCAACACCAATAACATTGCCGTTTACATCAAGCGCCTCTACGTTGACAATGTATTTTTTACCAGGGTAAATTTTATCATCAAAATTAAGAGTGACTGTATTCGTGCTGATAACTTTGTGATCCGCAACACTAGCTAATTCAACTGGATACAAAACTACATCATAGTTAGCAGCTCCAGCAAAATTATCCCAATTAAGCACTATTTGTCCATGTGCAGTACCAGTAACAATAAATTCCTTAACAACGGCAGCTTCATTTGTATAACCAGAAATATCATTTCCTTTGAAAGCTTGAACTCTATAAGTAAAATAATCTGTTGTATTGCTGTTGTTGTCTTCGTAATTAACAGAATTTGCAGGAAGCGTTGCAATTTTTATCCATGCCGAATTCACTGCTTTCTTTTCAACATTAAAACCATCTTCGTTATTACTGTTATCATACCAAGCCAATATATTGCCAGACGATGTTCTACTGGAAACACTTAAATTCGATGGCGCTTGTATCGGTGCTGCCCCCGCAGGCATCCTTACTGTTGCAAGCACCATGGAGAGACAATCATTTGAATTGCTACCAATAGTAAATTGAAGATTGTTGTTACCAGGCACAAAAAAATTGGTTACATCGAACGTTCTAATATCCCATAAACCACCATTCGTTGCAGTTGCGCTGGCACCATTTGGCACAGTATCACCATTGAATACCGCCCCATAAGGTACTATCTCTGTTTCGTTTACAATCAGCGCGCCATCGCTCCATTTTTGGCCATCGGCAATGTTTAGATCCATATAAACTGAACCAGTTTTATAAATAATATCATTCAGTGTTATATTCCAACCCAGTGAATCAAACGAATTCGGCATATTTGAATCATTACCGTCATATATGGCAACATCAAAATTGTTTGTGCTGTCGCCATCATCAAAAAGCACAACTATAGATACGCCGTTTATGTTAACTCTTTCAGTGATATTTTTATGAAAAGCTTCTAGCGCATAATCGCCATTGCCGGTAACAATGGCTGTCACATCTGCTCTATAGGCCTGACTGTTCGCATATCCCCAGCAATTATCACTTGAAATGCCAATATTTGTTCCAAAGATAGTATTTCCAGCGAACTTTACTATTGCATTGGCAGAAGGGTTCGATGAGTCAGTTGGACCATGCCAATAAAGCAGCGCTCTTTTTATCTGACCGGATACACCTGTGAGATTTATTGTTCCAATTCCATTGTCCCGCATCCCGCCAAAACCTGATATTTTAAAATCTGTATTCAATACGGTTGTATATTTTTTTATGTCACCAGCACTTGCATCACCACACCATCTGAATAAGATAGCAAACAGTATCAATGAATATACTAACTTAGAATAAAACTTGTTATTTCGCATACTTATCTCCTATGTTTATTGGATTAACTCACCATGAAACAACATGCTTCAGAATTGTTTTATATACTCCAAGATGCTTAACATTTCGTCTGAATTACTGCCTAACGGTTTCCCCTTTACGTTCTGCACGACACAAAAGTCGACCGCTTCTTGAATGCTACGCATATGGCGACCTTGGAAATAAAAATCGTTCTTAGAATATGATTTAGACAAACCTTTCCCATCTAAATGACATGATGCACATGACTTACCAGATGAGTTTTCAGCTATATTGTTATTGAAGAACAATATTTTTCCATTTTCAAAATTGACTTCAGCAAACACATTACTGAAACTACAGACCGTTAACGTAACAATTGCCAAGACTATGATTCTTTTTTTCATAACTACTCCTTTCATCTGTTAGATTTTAACCAATACCCCTTCCCAGCCTCGACATCTATCAAATCACTCATCCCAACATTCCCCGTAACATACGACCTCCATTGCCCATCCACATAGCCCCACACAGCCTCAACCGGAACCCCTGAATATCTCTGCGCCAGCACATCCGCAACCGCCGTATTCACCGCCACCGGGAACCCGACCAGATTCCACCCCGGCGTGAGTATCGGCCATTCTCCATCTGCAAAACCAGCAATAGTTATCGCTCCGACATCTTTGGCATCTACCCAGTATCCCTCACCAGCACCAAAACAACTAAGATCACTGAAGCCGGGTGAGACAGGCATGTATGAATTCCAGACCCCATCACCATATTGCCAGACAATATCAATATTGTCTTTTCCTGACCTTATCGCTGAATCTCCAAAGTAAAGAGGCGACACCGAAAATGACACCAGATTTTGTCCTTTGTTAAGAGGTATGACAACCTCCTGAAGATCCTGCGCACTCTGATCGGCGGTTCCAGACAGGTTAACCATCCCGCCCGTAACAAGTACATCCGTCAGAGTAGCCTGCGGGATTGCACCGCCAAGGATGTAATCCTTCACCTTGAGCCCGGCACTCGGATTTACACTCTGCATTACAGCGGCAATCCCGGCTACAAACGGCGCAGAAAAGGATGTTCCCGATACCGCATGGTATCCGCCGCCGTTCCTGGTAGTGTAAACCTGCTCCCCTGGTGCCGCTACATCGACCGTGCTTTTACCCCAGCTCGAAAAATATGACAGTTGGCCGGTGTCCTTGACCGAAGCCACCGAGATCATATTTGGCAGGTCATAGCTTGCTGGATAGAGCGGTGTAAAGTCATTATCAAGATGATCATTTCCGGCAGCCGCAATAACCAGAATTCCTTCCTGCCCTGCAAGCGCAAGCACATCCCGCTCTGCCTGTGAATAGCCATATCCACCGAGGCTGGCATTGATTATTACCGGCTTGCCGGTGCGCTTTTTAAAATTTATCAGGTAGTCAACAGCGGCTATGAAGTCCGAGGCGCTACCGTCCCCCCACGCATCAAGCACCTTGATCGGCAGTATGGTTGCCTTCCGGCTGACGCCGCATATTCCAATGATATTGTTGCACTCCGCGGCAATGATCCCCGCAATGGATGAACCATGTCCGTTGTCATCAATGGGATTACCATTGCCTGTTAAGATATTCACGCCAAAATAATTATCAGCATAGCCATCGCCTTCATCGTCAAGAGCATTGTTCTGAGCGATTGAGCCAAGCCAATCTTCGCCTGCATTTTTCCAAATTCTTTTTGTCAGATCGGGATGGTTAATATCTATTCCGGTATCTATGACCCCAACTACCACCTCTCTATTTTCCGCTATCTTATCCCAGACATTATCATAAGCAATGGCTTTCAAACCTGTCTGCATAGCGTAGTCTGCATCATTCGGTATGCCTATAATCGATCTCTTAAAATCAGGTTCAATATACAAAATTTGTCCTGGGAGGATATTGATCTTTGATAAGGCTTGAACGACGTCATACTCGTCTCCAGCATCGATCTTCACTAAGCCTACTCCTGCTGCTATGTGTTTTACTGGTGTGTGCATCATATCCGCCGTTTTTTGCATTTTCTTGAGGTGACCAGCCAAACGGGTACTTGAATTACTTGAAAGTTTAACAATGAACGAGCCCGCCGATGCTTCATCAACACCTGCATAGATCATGATCAGAAGGCAAGTAACAGTTATTCTTTTAATAAAACAGCCGGGGGACGACTCTTTAACTTTGACAAGCCCTGTATTTCCACTGCTCATAAGTTTTTCCTTTGTATTTGTCGTTCCACAAAAACCCCTCAATCTACTCTCCGGGGATAAACCCCTTTGTAAAGAGGGAAGCCATTATTTCCCTCTTCTTTGACTTTGCCTTTCCGCTATGATAGATTCTATCCATAGTTCACCTAATCATTGCATAGATTGCAGTTCAAGGAGGTCTGTTTATGACTCATATAATAAATGCCGTTTATGAAAACGGC
>MHYJ01000013.1:2026-2619 GCA_001828445.1 Planctomycetes bacterium RBG_16_43_13 | reverse complement strand
GAACATAAGAAGGTCAGGATTATCCTTGAAAATGAGGCTGAAGCCCCTGCACAAAAAGGAAGCTCCCTTTCCGGGATTATTGACATTGCAAAAGATTGTCCCGACACCGATCTTTCTATACATCATGACAAATACCTGTATGGCGAGGCCCCATATTGAAGGTCTTTGTAGACACTGGCGCATTCTGCGCTCTCGCCATTCCTCACGACCAGAACAATCCAAAGGCCAAACCTATTCATGAGAAGCTTATAGAAAGAAAGGCCATTCTTTACACATCCGATTATGTCCTTGATGAGACTTACACCCTCCTTAAGATGCGAGGCAGCCATGCTACTGCCGTCAAGTTTATGGACCGGATACAGGATACCCGCATAAACGTCCTTAGAATAACCGAAGATATTGAAACCGCTGCAAAGACAATGTTTAGAAAGTTTGATGATAGAAAACTTAGCTTTACCGACTGCACAAGCTTTGCCGTGATAAACCATCTCGACCTCCGCGCTGTCTTTGCCTTCGACGAGCATTTCAGATACCATCCCTATTCGCATCCTGTAGAGTTCTTGGGATAATCCCCCCCCACATCCTCTGGATAC
>MHYJ01000013.1:0-1957 GCA_001828445.1 Planctomycetes bacterium RBG_16_43_13 | reverse complement strand
ACTCAACGTCTTTTTAAGAACCCTGCGCAATAAAGACATAGCCCTCATCCACGAAATCCTTAAATCAGTCTTTAGGAAGCTGACATAGGCCATTTTTGACTTTGCCTTACCGCTGTGATAGATTTTATTCATAGTCACCCAGCACTGCATAAATTACTTAAGGAGGTATTGTCATGTCTCACGTCGTAAATGCCGTTTATGAAAACGGTGTCTTTAAGCCTCTGGAAAGGGTTTCTTTTAAAGAGCATGAAAAGGTTGAGATAAAGGTGCTTTCTGTGGACGACTGGCAGAGGCGGTTTGACCGCATCATAAAGAAGATCCACAAAAAAACCTCCCGTTTTTCGCCCGAAGAGATAGAGGCCGACATTGCCACTGCAATCAAGGAAGTAAGGGAAGCCAAGCGTGGCCGTTAGAGCGGTCATTGACACCAATGTCTGGGTCTCTTCGATTCTCAATCCCACCGGACGCCCTGCCCTGTTACGGAAAGCCTTTGATTTCCTGAGCCTCATCAAAAATTCCTGATCTTTGGTGATCAAAAATGTAATTTCTCAAACCGCCCCTTCCTCAAAAACAAATGCCCCTTCGAACTCATCGAGCTATTGAACTACCTTGCGGACAGAAAGCCGAATGAGATAGAGATGGTCCGCAGCATAGCAAAACTAATCTTCAAGCAAGGAAAGCATTGACCTGAATTCCGCATCTGGCCATTAAACAAAAAAGGCAGATATGTGGGGTTTATTTTAACTTTTCTTCCTTGATAACAAAATCTCTATACCATTTTTTCTAATTTCATAGATAAGAGGTATCCATGTATCTTTTTCAAAAGAGTCAACAGATATTGGAACAGGCTCTATCCGAGCATCTACTTCACCTGCAAGTTTAAATAAAAACATTCCTTCTTCTACCCTGTCCTTCCCAAAATTCCTTGAAACCACGGCAACATCAATATCGCTCTCTCTCCCTTGCAATCCTTTTGCATAGGAACCATAGAGGATCATTTTATCTATGGTAATGCCGGCCTTTGATAAGGTAGAGGAGAATTTCTTTAATTTATTTATAACTGACTTTTCAACCATAAAAATACCTCCTCAATTTCCTTCATCTTTGCTTTTGTATATACCTCTGTACACTTCTTATAGAATGATTTCTGTTCGTCCGGATATCTGGATTCAAAGTGAAATTCCATAAACTCTCTCAATTTTATCAAATAGTCCTGCGGTATCGTTAATTCAGACTTCTCTGCTAATAATGAAAGCGAGTGGATAAACGGAGCATGCTCTCTTGTGTTTTTTACTACTATAGCCTTAAGAAGCTTTTCTATTGCGAGATGTCCAAAAAATAAGGCATAAGGAAAGCGCTTTGATTTGAGGAGACTTTTACCTGTCTTTCGATCATAGACTGCACCCTCCAACCAATATTCGACGGTCTTTTCGATATCAAACGCTATCGGCTGCTTACTTGGCTTTTTCATATAAATCCAATGTCTCTAAGAATATCAGACACAGTACTACAACCTTGCAGGGAAAGTCAACTTTTCAATGCCGCTATGCCGCTGATATTACTTGAAAAATAGAGGAAAATGGCCCACGAATAAAGGGGATTTATTTTCTTCCCTCTCAAAGGCTTATTCATGGCTACTCCATGCTTACTTTCCTTATTCATCCCTTTTCCCCCCATATCCCCATCCCTCCTTTAACCAAAGAAGCTGCGAACCACCTTACCCCATCCTCACCCCAACCCTCTCCCTGATGGCGAGGGGGTTTAATACAAAATACGAATATTGACACATCAACAGCAACTCTGTTAAGATTGAGTCATCCTTAAACAGGAGGTACCTTTTATGTCTCACGTAATAAATGCCGTTTATGAAAACGGCGTCTTTAGGCCGCTGGAAAAGGTTTCTGTAAAGGAACATAAGAAGGTCAGGATTATCCTTGAAAATGAGGCTGAAGCCCCT
>MHYJ01000012.1:7617-7917 GCA_001828445.1 Planctomycetes bacterium RBG_16_43_13 | reverse complement strand
TGGTGAAGGTTGTATAATTGGAGCGGGGGCACTTATTAGGGAAAACGCAGTTGTCCCGCCTTACTCGATAGTAGTCGGTGTTCCCGGAAAAATCATTGGCAAGGTTGATAAAGAGAAGGTTGAGGAAAACGTAGATAGCGCGAAGCGATACTACGAGAACGCACTAAAATATCTAAGAAAATAGACAGCGTTGTATAGTTTCTGCACAAGGGTTTTATGTTTCATACCCTAAAGCTCCTCAATTTTCTGAAAATAGCAGTTCTTCAATAGGCATCTCTTTTGCTACTATAGTAGCTTATA
>MHYJ01000012.1:0-7563 GCA_001828445.1 Planctomycetes bacterium RBG_16_43_13 | reverse complement strand
TTTGTATTTGGTTCACTTGCCATTTCGCAGGAGGAGAAAAAAGAGGGGAAGAAAAAGCCGATAGCGATGGAGGAGATTCTGATAACCGCTTCGCCTCTAAATCCGAAGGATATATTCGATACGCCTTACAGTGGGGCAGTCATTACTGGAGATGATATATCTGGTCAAAAACTCTCTCGCACGATACCAGATGCGTTGAGAGAGGTGCCGAATGTGTCTATCCAGAAGACGTCGAGTGGGCACGGCTCGCCGTTTATTCGTGGGCTTACGGGTTTTCGCAATGTCCTCCTGATAGATGGCATACGGCTGAACAACTCTACATTTAGAGAAGGTCCGAACCAATACTGGAATACAGTGGATGAGTTTTTGATTGACCGCCTTGATGTTGTAAAAGGTCCTGCCTCCGTCCTATACGGTAGCGACGCAATAGGCGGAACGGTAGTCGCTTATACAAAAGAGCCGAAGAGTTTTGAGAGCGGGGCTCACGTCAACACTCGCACTTTTTTGAGATATGCAAGTGGTGAGAATTCATATACGGCGAGAGAGGAGTTGTCAGGCAATGTTGATAATGTGGGTTACTTAATAGGCGGAACGTGGAGGGACTTTAATGATATTACTGCCGGCAGGGCATCTGGCGAATTGCCTGGCACGGGCTATGATGAACTTGATGGAGATATTAAAATGATCTACAGAGTGGATGATACGAGAAAACTCATATTCGCCTATCAGCGCGATAGACAGGATGACGTGCCGCGAACCCATCGAACGAGCAAGTCGAAGGAGTTTGCTGGCACTACTATCGGCACCGACCGCAAAGACGACTACGACCAAGAACGTGATTTATTCTACATCCAGTATCACTGGAACAAGGCAGGTCTGTTTTTCGACTCCGCAAAATTTAGTTTGTCTCTGCATAAGCAGGCAGAGACATTTGACAGAGTAAAAAGTAATGGCAACCGTGAGTTCAGAGAATTTGAAGTAGAGACACCTGGGATTTGGCTCCAGTTCGGGAGTCCTACAAGCGCTGGTTTTCTGACCTATGGTGCCGAGTATTATAGGGATAAGGTAACAAGTGACGGCTTTAATAGGACGGTCGCTGGTGTTATCACTGACTTCGCACGCGGAGAGGTCGCAGATGATTCTACGTATCAGACATTTGGTGCTTATATTCAGGATGAATTCTCGCCTGCAAAGGATTTAGATGTAACAGTGGGCGTTCGTTACAATGTTGCGAAGTTAAAGGCGGATAATGTAGATCCGTCAGGTCTCGGGGCTCCACCACTTGATTCGTTTAGCGATACATATAGTGCGTTTGTGGGGAATATCCGCTTTCTCTATCACTTTAGCGAGAATTGGAATGGTATATTCGGCGTCTCTCAGGGCTTCAGGGCTCCAAACTTGGATGATACTACCGCAGTGAAGTTAGTAATGTCAGGTCAGACGGATTATCCAAGTCCTGACCTCAAACCGGAGAAGTCGATAAACTTTGAATTAGGTGCGAGGGCTAAATATCCAAAATGGGATGGAGAGGCGTTCCTTTTTTATACTAAGTTGAATGACCTTATACGCAGAGTGCCGGCACCATCAATAGGTCCGACTGTATATCAGAAGGACAACTTTGCAGATGGCGATATTGTGGGTGCGGAGTTAGCAGGCAGGTATCACATAACGGATGACTGGACTACATTCGGCGATTTTGGTGTAACAGTAGGAAGTGCAGATGCCTATCTAAATAGCAGTGGCACCCTGAAAGGTAAAGCACCACTCGATAAAGTAAATCCTACCACTGCACATTTGGGGGCGCGCTATCAGCCGCAGCAAGAGAAGTATTGGGTCGAGGGTTTAGTAACGATGGTTGCCGCACAGCATCATCTATCTCCAAGCGATAAGACAGACACACAGCGCATCCCGCCGGAGGGGACGCCTGGCTATGTCGTTTATACTATACGCGGTGGGGTGGAACTATGTAAAAACGCTACCGCAACTGCCGTCGTAGAAAATATAACAGACAAGGATTATCGTGTTCACGGCTCTGGGCAGAATGAGACGGGGACTAATTTTATACTTGGACTGGATGTAAGGTTTTAGACACTTGCTTTTATTATACTTATTAGTGTAGTTGCTAACTTGTCGGCATCGTGTCTGATGTAGTGAGGACCTGCGAGTAAGCCCTTCCCACTACGATGGTAAAGAGCTAATGTTTTTTTAGATGGGTGCTCCACAAGCGGGGTGGTGATAATTTTTACGTCTTCTATTCTCGAGCTATCGCTTTCTACAGGTGTTGAACCGGAGCGATTATATATTTTTAGCAAAATAGGTGGTGGTTTTTCAGTATTTATAATGAAATGGTCTGGCTTCCTGCCAAGATATTTTGAGAGTAATTGGATATGGTCTTTAGCAGTAAACCCATCCGTAAGTCCCGGTTGTGTCATAATGTTGCATATCTGTATAAGTGTTGCTTTAGAATTCCTGATGGTTTCCCTTACTCCTTTAACCAAGAGTGTAGAGATAATACCCGTCTGAAGTGAACCAGGGCAGAAAATTATTGTGTCTGCTTTTTTTATAGCAGATTTACATTCTGAAAGGCAGGGAATAATCGGCTTATGGAATAGCTGCTTTATCGCTGTTCTCGGTTTTCGTTTTATAATTTCCCACTCCCCGCAGATTGTCTTGCCGTTAACGAGGGTTGCACATATATCTGCGTAGCCGTTTGAGACAGGTATCACACGGTAGGAGAGGTCTAACATTCTGGAAATTTCATTTATCGCTTCGTATAGCGAGCCGGTTATCCTTATTAGACAGGCAAAAATCATATTACCAAGATTTACGCCTTCTAATTTACCTTCCGAGAACCTATACTGAATTAGCTGAGATAGTGTGTTATCTTTGTCAGCAAGTGCAGTGATGCAGTTTCTTATATCGCCTACCTGCGGTATATTTAATGCGCGTCGCAATACGCCACTGTGTCCGCCGTTATCTGTTACGCCCACTATGGCTGTTATGTTGAAAGGATATTTAGATAGCCCCTTTAATACAACCGACTGGCCTGTTCCACCTCCTATACAAACGATGTTGGGCTTCTTCATTAGGATGCGAGTTTATCTTAATAAATTTTCTATGTCAATGATTGAATATTTCAGTTGTTACACCGAATATTACCCTAAAGCACTATATGTTGATATATCGACATCATTCTTGGCTATATATAGTAGCTTTTATTTTATATAGAAAGACGCTGCTAAAGTAGGATTTTTAATAGATAATGTAGTAATATACTTGACAAATTGTATTTTATAAATTATAAATTACAACTCTGATTTTAGGGAATGCCCAGTTTTTTGTAAGAAAGAGTATGTATTTTGCAGGTTTGCGTGCTATAATATATTAAGTTATATCAAATAACTTAATAATGTCGTATGACGTATAAGAAACTGTTTAGAATAGGAGAGGTGATGAGATACACGGGCTTATCTCGGCAGACAATTCATAACTATACGATGCTTGGTTTAATCAATGAAGAAGAGCGGACAGAATCGGGGCATAGATTATACCCTGAGGGTGTTTTTGAGAGGATTCAGACGATAGAGATGTTAAAACGTCATAGGTCATTACGTGAGGTGAAGAATATTCTGGATAAGAAGGCAAGGGTATCAAAGAGGGGCTTAAAGTAGTATAATTGTTTGTAGTTTGTCGTATTTGGAGAGGGGAAAATGAAGAGGATTAAGGATTTTGTTCTCCACGAGTGGAATGTAATCCTTTCATTTGTAGCACTTTTCTCACTTCTTTTCATATATCCATATATACCTACTAGGGCACGTCTTGAGGCAATGGAACGCGATGAGTTAGAGAGCGTAAAGTATTTTATTTCCAACGCTTATTATGATGATGCTAAAAAAGGCATAGCCGCTTTCGTCGAGAGACATCCCAGCAGTAACTTCGTTGCCGAGGCATATTATTTATTGGCACGAATTGATATAGACGTGACTAAGGAAAAAGGATTTTTCGCACCTAATTTAAATAGTGCTATCAGTAATCTCAAGAGCGCCGCTGAATATGGTTTTGAGAAATCTAAGGTTGATGCCTCGTTACTTGAGGTTGCCTATATTTTGAGAGACAATAATTCCCTTGATAAATCAATAGAGATATTCAAATCGCTAACTGTAGGAGACAAATATCAGCCAAGCATCTTGTTAGATATCGCAATCAGTTACGCACTCTATAGAACGGTTACACCAGAGGATGAAGTTACAAGGTTAAAACAGTCATTTGAATATATAGATAAATTTCTCGCAGTAGCATCTGAGGCGGAAAGGATAGATGGGCATTTAGTAAAGGCAAGATGCCTACGTCTTCATAACAAATATAGGGGTGCATCGGATATATTAGATGCCATAGAGAAGACATATAAAGATTCCCCCAAAATGCCATTACTGTATCTTGAAAGAGGTAAACTATATCTGAAGCAAGGTATATTGGACAAGGCAGAGCAAGACCTCATAACTGCACTTACTGGCTTGACAGAAAAAAGTTTGGCAGATGAGGCAACTTATTTTTTAGGTGAGACATATCTTAAAGGTAGAGATATGAGAGCTATAGCTCAATACCAGAAACTAATACAAACCGGTTCACTTCTCTCCCCTATAGCCAATCTGTCAGCCGGTAGATATTTGTTCTCTAATAAGAGAGACGAATCATTGGAATACATTGTCGCTGGTTTACGCGGGATAATTACTACCATAATGTTAGATAAGTATGAATTTGATGTCCCAGCATTTAGGGATATGTTAAAAGAAGTTTTGACTGCCGAGAGTAACGTAGAGAAACTTGTTAGGTATGTTGATATACTTAAGGAGATTGAACGGCTCTATCCGAGTAATTTGGTGTATTTTAGGGATTCATCAGAGGTGTATAAAAGAATTGCAAGCCATTATACGAGATTAGGGGATGAGCAACTTGGAGCGGGATTGGAGAACGAGGCAGTTAAGATGTATAATATAGCTAATAGTTACTATATGAAGAGTGCATTAAAGTATCTGGATATAGTGGGGATTTCTGAGTTGTCAGATAACGAGAAGGCATCCGCATATAGAGATGCGGCTGATGCCTTCTTTACAGGCAAGTATTACATAAACGCAGCGGAAAACTATGGGATATATTCGCACTATAACCTTAATCCACAGTACGGCGTTTTTATGGAGGGATTGTCTCTGAAACTAAATGGGATTTATGAGGCGAAGGACCCATCGGCGCCAGATGCGCTAAAGGCATTTAATAAGTGCATAGCTAACTTTAATAAATTCAGCGACTACACGAGAAAGGCAATATTAGAAAAGGGTAAGATACTTATGGAACTTGGGAGGTATCAACTTGCCATAGAGGAGTTTAATCGTTTGTTGCAGGACGAACAGGGGCTCTATGATGCTAATCCATTGTCTGATGAATGGCGGCGTGCTTTATATCTAAAGGGTGTAACATACTACTTGATTGCCAGTAAACAGAGAAGAGATGCATTGTCGAGCAAGAATGAGAATATGATGAAGAACGTAACTAATGTTATTTCAAACGCTCGCACTACATTTTCTGAATTCGTAGAACGATATGTGTCAAACGTTGGAACAAATAGTAAACCGGATGGGCTTGGTTTAGGGGCTATGTTCTATCTTGCTAAAACATATTCAGACGAAAATCAATGGGCGGATGCATTAAAACATTTTAGAAGTGCTGTAGAATTTGGTTTAGTTGTATATAATGAGTTAAACGGGGAAGAAAAAGAGATGTTAAAGCAGTCGTATTTTAATATAGGCGATATGCTTTTTAATACTGGAAACTACCCAGACGCCCGTAAGGCATATGACAGTGCATACAGAAAATATTCTGCAGACAAGGAACGTATCTGGGGTCTTATAGGTATTAGTAGATGCTATCTGAAAATGGGTAAAAATGATGAAGCAAAATTGTGGTATGAGAATGCTAAAAATACCCTCGAAAGTAAAAGAGATGCTTATAAAGAGGCACCCCGTGGCTTCGGAGTAGAGTTTTGGGAATCCCGTTTGAACGACCTAAAAGTAGAGATAGGACTTTAGCTATGGCAGATATAAACATAGAAGAATTTATAAGTCAGTTAAACCTCGAGAAGGATAAGTATATTGAGATGACTGCTATAGCAGAAGAGCAGAAAAAAACTATTACTGATAATAATACTTCCAATCTCTTGAAGCTATTAGAACGTAAGAGCGTTATATTAAAGGATATAGAGGATATAGAACGTAATGTCTCCACCGTTAAGAGTAGCTGGAATGAGATACGTCAATCCATAGATCCTGCTCTTAGGGGAAGGGTAGAGGACATAGTTGACGAAATAAGCAATATATTAAAGACGCTTGTTGCACTTGAAGAGGAGGGCAGAAATATATTGGAGGGTAGGAGAGATAGTACATCTGAAGAGATAAAATCACTACGCGTAAAGAAGCAGGCGCGAAACGCTTACGATAGTGGCGATAAAAGCGATAATAGGTTTGTTGATAAGGACGGTGTGTAGATTATGGAAAGTGATAAGGCGAAACTCGAACACTACATAGCCAGGGCAAAAGAGCTCGAGGACTTGATGAAGTCATTTGATGATGTTACTCCTAAACTTCTGGAGAATAATAAAGGTATTCAAGAGAAGATGGATAGATTCTATAAAGAGATTGAAGATAGAAATAGAGAGCTAACTACACAGATAGAATACCTGAAGGCGCTGCTCAGCGAGGAAGAAGATGTGGAGTATGTTTGGGGCTCGAGCGATAGGATGAAAGCCATATATGATACCATAAAGAAAGTCGCTGAGACGGACTCAACAGTTCTCATCACAGGAGAGAGCGGAGCAGGCAAGGAAGTTGTGGCACGGACTATACACAGGTTGAGCCGTAGAAAAGATAAACCGTTCCTATGCGTGAACTGTGCGGCGTTGTCAGCTGGCTTACTTGAGAGCGAACTCTTCGGACACGAGAAGGGTGCCTTTACAGGTGCTGATAAGATGAGGAGAGGCAGATTTGAACTTGCAGAGGGAGGAACACTTCTACTTGATGAGGTTAGCGAGATTGACTTAGATTTACAGGCGAAACTTCTCAGGGTATTGCAAGAGAAGACATACGAAAGGGTCGGGAATAGTGAGCCAAGGAGGGCTGATGTGAGAGTCCTTGCTACTACAAATAGGGATTTAAGGCAGGCGATTTCTAAAGGGCTATTTAGAGAGGACTTATATTATCGGTTAAACGTTGTTCCTCTTTATCTTCCGTCTTTAAGAGATAGAAAAGATGACATACCACAACTTGTAGAGCATTTCTTAAAGAGGTTCTGTGGTAAATCAGCACCAAGGACAGTGCCAAAGAATATTATGAAACTGCTTCTGGAATATGCCTGGCCCGGTAATGTGAGGGAACTTGGTAATATTATAGAAAGGGCGGTTGTACTCTCAAAAGATGGTGAACTACGCGAAGAGGTTATAGCACCCTGGCTCGAGGGTAGGGCTGGAGGGCTTGATACTGCACTTGAGTCATTAGTCGGGCTGAAACTTGATGA
>MHYJ01000011.1:8241-10386 GCA_001828445.1 Planctomycetes bacterium RBG_16_43_13 | reverse complement strand
TAGAGTAGCGCTCGCAAAAGTACCTATTAGTATTAGAACCATTATAAACCCAGATAGGAGGGCGAGAGGCAAGAATATCGCCACAAGCGGACCACCTACGAATAACCCTAATACTTTTAGTAGCCAAAATAATGCAAACACCGCTATAGCCACGCCCAGAGTAACTATAGCTCCAATTCCTTTTGTTAAGACACCGGCTATAATTGCAACAAGTACTACTACTGATATCACTAATAGTAGATGAGCTACTATCAAATTATACACAGCATCCGGATTACCTAATAGATACCCTATGCCTCCACCTATAGTGTTACAGAAGTAGAAGAATACAAATCCAACCACACATATAAGCGGCGCCCAGAAGAATGCAGAGAACTTTCTACCTGCAAACTTTAGCGCCTTTGATG
This sequence comes from Planctomycetes bacterium RBG_16_43_13, assembly GCA_001828445.1. The sequence continues at coordinate 9,979 of MHYJ01000011.1, read as the reverse complement.
TCTCAATCCTCTCGTCCTTTGCGACTTCGTATGCGGCAATTCTCGCTATGGCTCCACCAAAATATGACCAGATGTAGAGTGTTATTAATATTATAGCCACGCTAAATGGTATATAGACCCAAGCAGATGGCATATAGTTTGGTGTCCCAGAATACATTACATGCAATGCCTGGCAGACAGATGTTTGGATAGCGTGTGGCGTCAAACTTGCTGGTCTTTCCACGTAACGCCAATCCAGTTGGTTACCTATATACATAGTTGCTGCGCCAACAACCACGAACGTCAGCACTAACCCGCACAGCCCCAGAAACATCTTCCTTAAATCCAGTGCAAGCATAAATCCACTGAAGAGATCCTTCCAGTCGCCTTTTAGTTCCCTCATTTTTCTCCTCCTTAAAAATTTACTAAATACTACTTTTTATCAGCCCCACTTGCAACAGTTTTCGTATTATTTGCCTTATTATTTTCTGACTTTTTGGATGGCGTAGGAGCATCAGATTTAGGGACAGATGATGTCTTTTTGTAATCCGTAGCATAAAAACCGCTTCCCTTAAATATAAAACCAGCACCGGCCCCAATCAGCTTCTTAGCCCCTAATTTACCACACTCGGGACACTTTTCTTTAGGCGACTCTTTTACCCCGTGAAATAGCTCAAATCTATTTCCACAGGAGGCACATTCATATTCGTATGTCGGCATATATATCTCAAAAAGTAGAACTTCTAATTATATAAAACCGCCATCTATTGTCAATACTTTATATCATTAAAAACCTGCTATTTTAGAATTACTACAGCTCCACCTTCATCCTCATAAGCAATTTTTAGCCCACTCCTTTTTGCTCTCTCGTATTGCGAATTCCACTCCTTATTTATTATAAGATAATTGGTATTAAACATCGAAGCAAAATCTTCCCCTATAAGCTCTATCCTCCCAAGTCGCACCCCTTCAAGATATTTTGACTCCTCTGGATAACCAATATACATAAACATAGGGTCAAGCCCAACTATATAGTGGTGTGCAGGGTTGAAATAATATAACTGTGTAAAGTCACTCCAGTTTAGATGGGCTATTGTCTCACCTGCCGGCACGTTTTTCTGTATCCACCCCGCTACACCTCCTAAATTGGGAGGAGGTAGATTTTCTACTGCTTGTAGTGTCCTTGAAAGCGACACTATATGTAAGTAACCTACTAACATAACAAATGAAATAATACATATTGCACGACCCGCCATATTTTTAGGTAATATCTCTCCCCACTTCCTACATCCTACCGCATCTGTAACTGAGGATGCACACATCCAAATAGCTACGGGTGCTAAATACTCGACAAACTTAGCTGACAAGCAAGATAGTATGAAACATCCTCCACTCATAAAAAGGAGAGACGCCGTAGAACGGCTCACCTTATCTTTAGAAAATATTGCTGTGCAAATCCCAACAGCCAGCACTATGAATACCGCTATAGAGGTTGTAAGAAACGAACGTGTTGATATTGGTCCTAACTCTGCACCGAGTGAGAGCCACTTATCACCTCCCACACCACCCCATGCGAAGGATAATATCCTGACGTTTATGATATACCAATTATAGAGAGAACTCGGAAAGTATGGATTTATCACAAGTCCAGCTACAATGCCTACAATAGAAACAGCGACACCACGAAGTTCAACTCTCCTCTCCTGTATGTATACTGCCACCATATCTAAAAATGCAAGCCCAACTATCATCTGCGGGG
>MHYJ01000011.1:8120-8232 GCA_001828445.1 Planctomycetes bacterium RBG_16_43_13 | reverse complement strand
TCCACGCATATAGCCAACTTACCGCAAAGAGCCACTTGTATTTACGCTGTAGAATACAATATATGCCTATCAGCATAAGAAGTATGGATAATATATGCGGTCTCACCTCCTG
>MHYJ01000011.1:4522-8105 GCA_001828445.1 Planctomycetes bacterium RBG_16_43_13 | reverse complement strand
TGCATACGAAATAGCCAGTGGTTGCCAGCCGAGAGCAGCAGGATAAGCCATAGCCACGGCATCTTGACTGAACACGACTTAAGCATGTGATAGAATATATAAAATATAATAGTGACAAGCATAAACACTGCTAATTTCCCACCAGCAACCATACTTGATTCACTGCCACAAAATGGCAATAGATATAAGTGAAATAACAATTCTTTATCCGAAAAATTATCACGCCATACAGAATATTGCGTCCACGGAAAAGAATGGCTCAATCCCTGCGATGGCAGTAAGTTTGCATAGCGAACGTGGTAATAGCTATCTCTATCAATCAACGCATCGGAGTGATATTGTATAATATATAGGATTGCCACAATATACGAGAATACCAGCGCGAAACTAACGACTTCAGTAAACGTTCTTCTACGTCCTGCTGTTAAACCAATGTCTTGTTCCATTAGTGTTATAATATTATACGACTATACTTTTGCAAGCATTACTATTAGTTGAAAGCCGACTATATAAATCGTAAAGTAACTTTATATGACCAACAATTTCTATGCAGTTGTGATGGCTGGCGGTTCTGGGACTCGTTTCTGGCCTATATCAAGGCACAATAAACCGAAACAGCTTATACCTCTTATAAGCCATAAATCATTACTCAGAGAAACTGTAGAGCGATTATCTCCACTCTTTAAGCCAAACAATATTTTAGTCATCACGAATATAGACCAGGTAGAGATGGCTCGTAACGAACTGCCGATGCTCCCACCAGAAAATATAATGGCAGAACCAGTCGGGAGGGATACGGCACCCTGTGTAGGATACGCCGCTGCATTCCTTGAGTGGCGTGAACCGGGCTCAATATTTTGTGCTATTCCGGCTGACCACTATATACATCCGAAAGATAAATTCCAAAAGACACTTTCATCTGCATATAAGGCGGCAGAACAAAACAACATAGTTACTATTGGTATAAAACCAAATTATCCAGCTACTGTATATGGCTACCTGCAAAGAGGAGAGCCACTATCCAAGCAAAATCATACAAACGTTTTTAAGCTTAGACGTTTCTGTGAAAAACCAAGCGAGAAAGTAGCCCAAAAGTTCGTCGACTCTGGAGAATTCTACTGGAATAGCGGAATCTTTATCTGGAAGGCAAAAACAATATTAGACAACATTAAAAAGTTCTTGCCACATCTCTACAAAGGGCTTATTACTATGATGGACTACTTCGGCACGTCAGAACAGGATAAGATTGTGGAGCGTGAATACAACAAGTTCACAAGGGTCTCAATCGACTACGGTGTAATGGAGCGGGCTGAAAATGTTGTTATGGTAGAAGCAGATTTTGAGTGGGATGATGTCGGCTCATTTTTAGCAGTAGCCAAATATAAGAAAAAAGATAAGAGCGGTAATATAGCAGATGGACTTACCTGCGGCATAGATAATGACAATACTATAATACTCTCGATCAATACTAATCATCTTATTGGAGCAATCGGTCTAAAGGACGTCTTAATAGTGCATACCGACGACGCAACACTTATTTGCCCAAAGGACAGGGCTTCTGATGTAAAAAAGCTGATAGAAAAAATAAAGGAAGAAAAGTCAGAAAGGTTCTTGTAAATGAAAATCCTCGGCGTTGATTATGGAGATAGACGGATAGGGCTCTCGATAAGCGATGAATTAAGCATAATCGTCCACGGCCTGCCACTCCTTGAAATTTCCTATATGGAGGAAGGAGTAGAGCAAGTTGTTTCTATTGCAACCGAGAAGAATGTTGACGAAATAGTTGTAGGTTTGCCTAAAAATATGAATAACACCATAGGAGAGAGGGCAAAAATAGTCCTCGACTTTGTAGAAAAGCTAAAGACCTGTGTAAATATACCAGTTGTAACGTGGGATGAGCGGCTAACAACCATTCAGGCAGGGCAGATGCTTTCAGATGTGAAAATGACACACAGCCAAAAGAAACGGCACCTGAACACCGTTTCGGCACAGATAATCTTACAGAGCTATCTGGATGCGAAAAAACGCACAAACAAAATCTAAATTCTACTTCTTCGCCCCGAAGTCAATCTCCACATCCTTTACTGGTGATGATACTTCTTCGTTCTTCGAATCAAGCCACTTGTCGTTCTTGAATGTGAAATATATCTTTGACGTTTTAGCGGCGAGTTCACCGTTATCCGCCAAGCCGTTGTCGTTCTTATCAATCCACGCAACTATGTTATAGCGAGCCGTCTTAACGCCAGCCCTTCTGAGCAGGGGCAGACGGAACGTCCCACGTCCCCCAGCCGAGACGCTATACGGTATAGAGGTCTTTTCACCATAGATTAGGTAGCCGACCTTCACATCCTTTTCATCAACGTCCTTCAGCGAATCAGGCACATTTACAGAGCCAGTTACTATAAAGTCATCATCCTCCAGCTCATAAATCTCCGTTACCATAAACCAGGGCGGGTCGAGTTTCCTCTGGACGGGCTTATCGACTATCGCACCGATGAGTTCAACCCTCTTACCATCTAAGGCACGAAGGACTTTTAACTCCTCTTTCACATTTACTATGCCCTTATTTTCTGTTCTGAGGAAGTATCGCACCCCTTCACCGCCGACGCTTGCCTCTTCTTTGAGCTTACCCGCAACACGGGCAGGACGACGCGTCTCGTCATCAGCATAGAGGGTGGATAATCCCAACAATGCTAAACAGATGAATAATGTTCTCACATTAAACATATCTTTTACCTCCTAATTTATTAAACACACTAATCTTATCTAAGTTTCGCCTATCTTTTTGCCTTCAACAATTCTATTGCCTTTTCCGCCATAACACGGCGCTGGAGTTTGCCGGTGTCGCCCTTCGGGATTTCATCCACGAGAAGCACATATTTTGGTATCTCATACTTTGGAAGCCCTTGCTTTTTGGAGAATTCTATTATTTCGTCAGGAGAGATTTTCTGCCCATCCTTCGGGACAATGCAGGCGGCTACGACGGCACCCCTTATATCGTCAGGCACGCCGACACAGCAAATCTCCTGTATCTTTGGATGCTCCCACAATTTCTCATCTATAGAAAGAAAATTGACAAACTCGCCATCTACCTTGCCCGTATCCACAGAGCCACGTCCAATAAAATAGAAATTGCCATCTTTATCTACCTTCGCATCATCACCTGTATCGAACCACCCGTCTCCAAAGCGAAATGCCTTCGCAGTCGCCTCCAGCGCATCAAAATATTCGCTAAATATATTCTTCCCGCGTATGACAAGAGTGCCAACAGTATCAGGAGGTAAATCTTTACCCGTCTGAGGAGCAACAATCTTCATCTCATTTATAGAGAGTGCCTTCCCCATAGAGCCGAAGATTATATTTGGGGGATGCGGGTCGCTATGACAGCCCCAACAGCCCGTCTCGGTCATTCCCCAGCCATTTGGGACAGGGATACCACTTACTTCCATAAACTGCCTCTGCAACTCTGCCGTGAGCGGGGCGGCGCCGCAGACAATATATTTCATAGAAGAATAGCAATTTCTGTCTTTCGGTATGCCATAAGCGACGAGCCGTGTCAAAAGTGAAGGAACAACACTTACTG
>MHYJ01000011.1:4252-4388 GCA_001828445.1 Planctomycetes bacterium RBG_16_43_13 | reverse complement strand
TTATCACATAATCACTTTTATATTTGAAGTGCTCTTGGGTAAGACAAAACGAGTCGGTCAGCATCTCGTGTCTCTGAACGACCGCCTTAGGCAAGCCAGTCGTCCCGCTTGTAAAAATCATCTGAAACGGGTCTGT
>MHYJ01000011.1:1490-4160 GCA_001828445.1 Planctomycetes bacterium RBG_16_43_13 | reverse complement strand
TGATTTTTAATTCTGGCAGTTGACTGCGAACTGCTTTTGCTGTCTCTGCGAACGCCTTCTCCAAAACAAAAACTTCCGCCTTCACCTTCTTAAGCATATATACGATGCGCTCTATATTTTTCTCTAAGCCAAGATTTATCGGATTCACCACACCACCTATTCGTATAGCACCTAACCAAGGTGGAAAAAATTGTGGCGAATTCCTCAAGAATAAACTAATCGTGTCCCGCTTCTTTATGCCGAGCCGTTTATATATATTCGCCGCCTTCGAGACGAGGACATCCATCTGACAAAATGTAAGAACAGAATCATCCTCAGCAGAAATTAGGAGTTTCTTATCGCCAAAACGCTGACAACTCTCGCGGACTAATCTATCGACGGAGGTTACTTCTATCATAAGTAACAAATCCTATGTGTTATTCTCTTTCATAAAGGGTCTGATATATAATAGTTCTTTTCTTTTTTCTGATTGTGTTGGGGGCAACTGGCGCATACTCAAAAATATATTTATTTTCACTAACTATGTTTCCATATTCACCATGCCCATAAACACTCTTATGCTCTAAATTCCCATCATACCCATACCAAACTTCTTCAATCTTATTTCCTTTGACATCGTATATGTTAATGTGTTTATACACACTATCTCCGTTTGCTAAATATTTATATTCTTCAACCATATTCATATTCTCATCATACTTATAAGTAAACTTTTCTATTAAATCTTCACCTGTATAATTACTTAGTGCTACTTTATTGCCACTATTGTCATATTCATATATATATTCCCCAATTAAATTCCCATTTACATCATAGGACCTATTTTCAATCTCACGCCCACTTTTATCATATTCTATGGTGGCTTTACAATACAAATTCCCGTCTCCATTGTAATTATTTTCTTCAATAAGTTTCCCGCCTTCGTCATATTTGTAAGCAAATCTGCCTTCCAATGTTCCATCAGGTGCATATTGAACCATCTCATTCTTTCTATTCTTATCATCATAGCTATAAATGTATATAGTTCCCGAAATCCCATCATTTCCAAACAAATGTTGTCTAATCATGTTCCCATTCTCATCATATTCATAAATAGTTTTGTTAGACAACGTTGCATCTGGCTGATAAATATCTTCTTCAATTATATTTCCTTCCTTATCAAACATTCTAATTGTTTTACTGGCAAGTTTTCGTTCGCCTGTAGCAGGATTTACATTATATATTTGACTACTTTCTTTCTTCACAATCCGCTTTAATTGTTTTGTGGACCGCGATTCAACTATTGATGGTAACATTATCTTATCAACTACTGTAGGGGTGCCGTTTCTTATATGTTTAGCTTTAGGCAGAATCTTCTGCTTGGATGGCTCTATATCATGTCCTTTATCATCTGCTATGATGTTATTAGTCCTCTTATCATTTGGCAGATAGTTTAAAAATAAAATTACAATAAGAATAACAATCATGCATATACATAACCATAATAGTTTACGGCTTTCTTTCATAAAACATCCTTATTCTACTGCTTTTTATTGGGATTATCAATAGTCAGCGGGGCGGATGTGTATGTTTCTCTAAAACAACCGCTCCCATTTACTTCTTTCCTTGTAATTGTAATGGTCGCAATATTCTCTTTGTCTTTATTATTGTATAAGGCAATCGCACGAATACCTATATTCCTCATCTCCTCCTGCTGTTTAGATATATTGAAGCCACTATCGCGACTGGTAGTATATTCAATCTTCATAGCTAAATACGAGGATGCGGAAGTATCACCTGCATTCTCTATAGTTACAGATACGTTATCGAGTTCGTATTCCTTGCTCAAGGATGAAATTACCTGAACAAGCCCACTGTTTGATGCCATCTTTTCCACTGTTACTTGCATCATCACCATCATCGCCACAAAGCCCATAAAACCGATGACGAGCATTACCCAGAATGACTTAGGCATATAGAATAACAGAATTCATCTCATCACGGCTGGCAGTATAACTATATATCCTGGCTTTACATCATATTCCTTAAACCACCCCTGCCTTACTTCGAGAGCATATTTCGCTGGTTCTTCCGATTCTATAGATGTCTCGTCCAGCGGTTTCATATCGTGGATGCTAATTATTGTTTTATCAGCCCTGATATATGCAATCGAGAGAGGGATAAGGGTATTCTTCATATAAAAACTTAGGATGTGAGGATTGTCGTAAATAAAGAGCATCCCGTCGTCTTTTGAGAGTCCCTTCCTAAACATTAAACCGTGCTGTCGTTCGCCGTCCTCATCTGCAACCTCAATATACGCCTTTGCATTACTCCTGCTAGACGTCCCACCCAAAATGATTGTGGGAAGCTCTTCCGGCTCTGATGATAATTTTGGCAACTGAACTCTATCACCAACTTTGACACCATTTTTGTTTAACCATCCTTCGCTGGTTATCAATATATATCTCGCTTCAGCACTTGAGGCGGCACCATTTTCACTGTAATCATTTATTTCTGATATCGTGCCGTCCGCCTTTATAAATGCAGTCGAGTATCGGAAACTGTCATTATTTGGCTTAAAGTATTGATACCGCTCACGTGGATAGCAAATAAGGACGCCATTATTCTCTGGCAGGGCGAGTAAATACTTTGCTCCATCTCTCTTTTCATTTGTAGTGAGTAGGTCAACCT
>MHYJ01000011.1:0-1381 GCA_001828445.1 Planctomycetes bacterium RBG_16_43_13 | reverse complement strand
ATCATCTATTCGAATCTCCATAAGTTTAATTTTTAGCAGTTGTAGTATCCTTCCCTCAAGGTCAGTATCCCTTTCAGAGGGAAGCCAATATGTAGAATCCTCCTCCAGTTCCTCAATGGGAACTTTAATGCCAACGGTGTATCCCCCCTCATCTTGTTTCTCAAAGGTCATAAGAACACGCGCCCTCTTTTTCACAGTGAGCGATACGACAGGCAATACATCCCACGCCGTTTCAAGATAGCCGTTCTCCTCATCAAGCAGAGTTACCCTGAACCCCTCTTTTATAATTATACCCTTCGCAGTAGAGAGGATGTCTTTATAGGGCTTATTAATTGGACCTACAGTAGTATAGGGACCAGTTAATGCCCCACAACCGACTAAAACTACAAGTGTTATTAAGGTTATATGTCTCATTTAAGGTAAATACTATCGACTTGTCCCTCTCTATGCAAATATTTCTAATTACCCAGTAAAACAAATTACTAACCTAATGTTCTACGGGATGCCCCGTAGAAGCGTAGAAATGCGTGGTAGTTGAATTCCGAGTGGTCAGAACCACCCAAGATACCACCCGACCTTGAAGAAGCGTAAAAACCGAGCGTAACGCTGGTTTCCCCACTTTTTAGGGGTCAAAATCGGCTTCTACGCGCATTTTTCAAGCTTCTAATGACAATTTGGAGCGGTTCAGTGAAAATTGAACTGCCCCAAAATATCACATAAATCCCTTAATGACAATGACTTATTTCACTTTGGGCGATTTGGTGAGAAAAATGTTCCTCAAGGAACATTCGTCGCAAGTCATTGACTTACAGGAACTTATTGAATAAACCCCCTCTTTTATGCCTGAAAACGGAGGTTGCAGATTATTTCCCTTCCACTTGTTCGACGCCGTATTCGATTAGCTCCATACTGTATTTGCTGTAATCGCCCTCGAGCATTTCAAGTTTGACCAAGCCGACGCCTGGGGCATAGTAGCTACGGGATGTTATTACAAGCGGCTTTGATTCACTGTTTATAGAGTATAATGTGCTCGTAAACTCTAATAGGAGACACTTATCAAATTTACCTGCAGGTGTTGTTACCGTCTCTGACACCGATTTATATGTCCTCACATACTCAGACCTTTTATCCTTCCAAGACCAATTCTCTCCCTCTCGGACCGGGAATCGCAATATTACCTCTTTCCCATCTATAGCCGGTTTATATATATTAGACCCGTCTGCCTCGAGTTGGAATGTCTGGGAGGTAGTATAGTTTTTATATGTCCTATCCTGTGTAAAATATATCTTTAGCAATCCTTCTTCTTTTGAGACGGAGTCAACTTTAATCTTCTCTATTATATCGCTACTTGAACGTTTATATTTATGCCACAAGCCCGGCT
>MHYJ01000010.1:5775-6141 GCA_001828445.1 Planctomycetes bacterium RBG_16_43_13 | reverse complement strand
TAGATTTCCTATTTTTTAAGCTGAACCCCGAATATAGGCGTCTATCAGTTGGTGAGAGGAGTAAAGGCGTGGAGGAATTTCTCGCTATGTTCAAGAAGTGGTGTGAAACCACAGATATAAGGACATATCTTACGCTTGGCTTGAGGAGCGAGATTGATTTCCTGCTATGGGTTATCACGAAGGATTTTGGAAATGTTCAGGAGTTCGTCTCTGCTGTATATAAAACGGGATTAGGCAAATACTTAGATTTAGTATATTCGTATCCAGCGGTTACGAAGCCATCCCAATACGCAAAATCGCACAAACAGAACTTTGAACTCGGTCCATCCAAATATAAGTATCTTTTCGTCTATCCGTTTATAAAGT
>MHYJ01000010.1:4101-5767 GCA_001828445.1 Planctomycetes bacterium RBG_16_43_13 | reverse complement strand
TGGTATGCACTGCCTATTGAGGAGCGGATGAGGATGATGAAACAGCACAATATGGTAGGTGGTGAGTTCTCAAGCGTGAAGATAAATACTACCTACTCATTTGGGTTAAACGATAACGACTTTATGCTCGCCTTCGAATCAGACAGCCCGAAGGTATTTTCAGACCTTGTCCAGCGTCTGCGGGAGACGGAGGCGAGAAAATATACCGTAAAGGACACACCAATGATTATCTGTGCCAATAAAACGATAGACGAGATTATAGGGGCGTTGGCAGTATAGAAACTTCCTTATCGCAAAGGCATCAAGAATACGCCATATACAACGTCCGATAATGTATCTTATGTTGCATTTATGTGTGCTGACTTCTTCTTGCCTTAAAATGTGTTAAAACTGGGTTTAGGAGGTTTTGGCTAAATTCAATGCCCCACCCGCAAGAACTATCTTAACCTCTCTTGGTGTCATATCGTGCCGCAGGGTTATCTGTTCGTTGCCCACTTGTGCTGTAACCTGCCCTGTCGGGAGTTGTTTGTGAATTTCTGATATGCAGAGTTCTATCCCCTGACATATCTTATCATAGTCAGCTGAATTGGTAAAAATAAGCGGCAGTATCCCAAAGTTTATGAGGTTGCCCCTATGTATGCGGGCGAACGATTTAACTATCACTGCCTTTATCCCTAAATACATTGGAGCCAGTGCGGCGTGCTCTCTACTTGAGCCCTGCCCATAATTCGAACCGCCGACTATGAAACCACCTCCTTTTTCCTTAGCCCTTTTGACGAAGTTCTTATCAACGCGTTCAAAGACGAACTCCGATATAGCAGGTATATTTGACCTGAGAGGTAATATCTTAGAGCCGGCTGGTAGGATGTGGTCTGTAGATATGTTATCACCTGTTTTTAATAAAACGATGCCAGAGAGTTTATCAGGTAGCTTATCCTGACGTGGAAACGGCTTTATATTTGGTCCCCTTATTATCTCTACCTTTGACGGGTCCTTTGTGGGAGGTATTATCATACCGTCATCTATTTTATACGCTTTTGGCAATGTTAAGGTTATATGTTTGCCTATTTTGCGCGGGTCTGTAACTTTGCCTTCGAGGGCGCAGGCGGCGCAGGTTTCAGGGCTTGCCAAATATACTTTCGCATTTGCCGTGCCTGAACGTCCTTCAAAATTTCTGTTGAAGCTCCTGACTGATACGCCTTCTGTCGGTGGCGCCTGTCCCATACCGATACAGGGTCCGCAGGCGGATTCGAGGACGCGCGCCCCGGCAGAAACCATATCCGCAAGTGCCCCGTTTCGTGAAATCATCTCAAAGACCTGACGAGAGCCGGGCGTTAAGGTTAAACTAACATTTGGATGCACCTTTTTACCTTTTAGCATTTTTGCTACCGCCATTAAATCGGTGTAGGATGAATTAGTGCAACTGCCGACACAGACCTGATTTACGGGCATACCTTCTATATCTTTTACGCGGACTACGTTATCAGGACTATGCGGTTGGGCTGTAAGCGGCTCGAGTTTATTTAGGTCTATTTCTACGACCTCATCATAAGTAGCGTCTTTATCCGCAGAGAATGGTTGCCATACTTTCCCTCTCTTTTGTGCCGTCAAGTATTGTTTGGTCTGTTCATCGCTTGGGAATATAGACGTCGTAGCACCAAGTTCT
>MHYJ01000010.1:314-4041 GCA_001828445.1 Planctomycetes bacterium RBG_16_43_13 | reverse complement strand
TAACCTTGCCTACGCCGCCTTTTACGGTGAGCCGACGCAATAATTCTAATATTATATCTTTTGCAGTTACCCACGGTTTTAGCTTGCCGTTTAGCTTTACGAGAACTACCTTCGGGCAGGTAACATAATAAGGTTGTCCTGCCATAGCCATTGCAACGTCTAATCCCCCTACTCCGATTGCAATCATACCTGCCCCGCCGCAGGTAGGTGTATGGCTATCCGAGCCGAGTAATGTTTTGCCTGGTGCGCTGAAACGTTCGAGATGAACCTGATGGCATATACCGTTGCCGGGCCGAGAGAAATATATCCCATATTTGGCGGCTACTGATTGCAGAAATCTATGGTCGTCCGCATTCATATAGTCGTTTTGTAGCATATTGTGGTCAACGTAGCTGACCGATAATTCTGTTTTGACGTGAGGAACGCCCATTGCCTCGAACTCTAAATACGCCATCGTGCCGGTGGCATCTTGTGTAAGTGTTTGGTCAACCTTAATAGCTATCTCTCTGCCTGCCTCTACCTCGCCATCTACAAGATGTGCCTTGAGTATCTTATACGTCAAGCTGTCTCCCATAGTTCACCTCACTCTAAAGTTTTTCAAATATTCTATAGGGTCTTTCTCTAAGGATGCCATTTTCGCCACAGCTACAAACGACAATATGTCATCCAATTTAGCAAATATATCTTCATACACAGTATAGCGATTATATCGCAGATGGGCAAGTATTTCAGCGTTGTTAAGCACTATATTTTCGAAGCCGTTAAGTGCTGTGGTTCTGAGTTTAGGTTTTAGCGATTTGAATTCTCCTATTATCTCTCTAAAGATAAGTTCTCTATTCGCTATCTTGTCTTCTGGAGATATATTACTGTTATACAAGTTATTAAGTTTATCATACCATCTTGATATGAAATCAGAAAATAATTTATTGTCGTTAATATAATTTACGAGATATTTATATTCATCAGATAATTCTCCGAATCTTTCCTTCAAAAATTGTAAAGCCCCCTGCTCACCTATAAAGGATGCCACACTTTCGTTAAATTCTGCATTGCCGGTTACATATATGGTGCTGTGTGTTAGTTCGTGTATTATCAGGTTTGTAAGTTCTGCGTCTGAATATTTCAGCATTGTGGAGAATATAGGGTCGTTAAACCAGCCCAGTGTGCTATATCCTGCAACTTTTTGAAGCGTAGTGTCATAGCCCATACTTTGTAGTTGCTCTTTTTCCATTTCTGCATCCTGAATGCTGAAGAATCCCTTGTAAGGCAACTCCCCTACTATAGGAAAACTCCATATATATGGCTCGAACTTATCCTTCCGACAAGCGGTAACGTTATAGGCGATAGCGTTATTTTTAACATCATAGAATCTTGTATAATTATTAGTAGGCGTTAATCCTATTTTCGTTTCTGCAAATGTCTTTATATCTTGTATTAGTCGAATTTTATTCTTTTCGTTCTCTGGAACGTTTTTGTCTGCCAGTATTACTTCCGCTGGTATACTGGTAAAATGTACATCGAGTTGGGATATCCCCTGCTTTAGCACGTAGCCAATAGAACAACCGTATAGGGGGAATTGTATGATGAATATTACAATGAGGGTAAATCTCATTTTGACGTAATAGTGATTACTGTCAGTAGTAGGTAATGGTTATAGTTACCTTGACGCCGTGACAACGGGGGCAGGTAACGTCCACCTCCTGATTATTTCTCGTCGCCTTTACAGTGCCTTTTCCGCTGCAGTTAGTACAGTTATCTTTCTTTTCTGAGACCTTCTTTACATACTGAGATGTCTCTGCATAATACGCCTCGAGCCATTTCTTCTTGATTATATTAGGTGTCTCGCCCCACCATTCGTTCTGTGTCTGTAGTTTTTTGCCCATAGTTTGTCCGCCGCCGTAATCCATTCCCTGAGAACCACCTAAGACAATCCAGCTACCAGTACCATAAGACGCACTTAATCTCTTTGTATTATCACGCATATCCCAATATTTTTCTATATCTTCGCGCGGCAGGTTAAACTTTTTCATTAGCGACGCCAAAAGCTCCTTTTCAAGAGAACCTTCTACGTATTTTCCTGCCGAACTCATTTGTTTCTCTCCGGCGGCTTTGCCGAGCAGAGATTCCAGCAGTTTATACCATTCTTCAGGCACCTTCTTTGCCATAATCTTGTCTTTATTTTTCTGGAATTCATCCGCCTCTGCCTGCAATCGTTTTATTAAGTCGGTATTTGCCTTAGCTATAGCCGTGTCAGGATACTCTGCCAATAATTTATCTGCCATATCGATTGCTTTTTCATAATCAGCGTTTTCTTTTAACCTGTTTATCTCATCAAGTATTATTGTGGCATCCAGTTCCATAATTTTTTTCTGCAATTTTTCAGAATCTGGATTATTGGCGGTAAGCAGTGCCTTTGCCTTTGTTATATAGTTCTTTGCTTCATCATATAGTTTGAGTGACCTTGCGTATTCGGCGACTTTTATTAGGCATTCGCTGTCGTTCGCCTTACAGGTAGCCGCCATACGCTCTACTAATTCCTTAGGGGAATATACATCCTCAGGCCGTAGCTTAGCCAACTCCTTCTTAATAATAGCATTAATAGGAACTATCTCTATACCGCGCGATGTTTTAATGTTCATTACATCGTCCTTCTCAGATACTAATATTCCCTCTACTGTGCGATAGGATGTTATTATTCTGATGCCGTCTATTAGTTGCCCCTTATTTTCTTGACCTGTAGCAGTATCTTGTGATGTATTTTTTAACCTATCACGTTCAACTTCATCTAATTGGGACCACCTTATATATACAGTGCCACCATCAAGTTTCTCAAGCCAGAAGCCATCTTTATCGTCTTTGTCCTGTATTACTTTTCCAGTGATATATTTGCCGCTCTTAAGACGTATTGTCTCTGCAGATGTAGTTGTTACTAACACAAACACAATTAAGATGAATAGTATAATATTTTTCATATAAGTTACTATATCATATCTGGTACTATCCTTCTTGTCTCATCCTTTAGAAACTTAATTGTATCATTAGCATTATTGAATGAAAACGATTTTTCTGCTATCTCTTTTGCATCGTTTAATGAAACGGAGCGTATTATTTTCTTTATCTCTGGTATGGCAGGCGGGACAACGCTAAAAGTCCTCAATCCCATACCAAGTAAAAGCAGTGTATAATTCATATCACTCGACATCTCACCGCATACGGATACAGTTTTATGATGTTTAGCACCCGTATCTATTACATATTTTAACAGTCGTATTATAGCAGGGTGAGCTGGTTGGTATAATGGAGCGACCTTCTCATTTAACCTATCTACTGCTATAGAATATGCTATCAGGTCATTTGTGCCTATGCTGAAGAAATCTACCTCCTTAACTAACAGGTCTGCTATCAAGGCGGCAGATGGCACCTCTATCATTATTCCAATCTCTATTTTTTCATCATATCGCTCCCCTTCTGCTTTAAGCTCTTTCTTTATGTCCTGAACAATGTTTTTGAGTTGTAGTATCTCATTTAGAGATGAAACCATTGGGAACATTATGCTTACGTTTCCCAACGTGGATGACCGCAGTATGGAGCGTAACTGTGTTCTAAAAATGTCTGGCTTCTGAAAACACAAGCGTATAGCTCTTGTGCCTAAAAACGGATTCGATTCTTTAGGTAGCCCATCAAGGGGCATTTTATCTGCTCCCATATCTAGAGTTCTAATGACAAG
>MHYJ01000010.1:0-147 GCA_001828445.1 Planctomycetes bacterium RBG_16_43_13 | reverse complement strand
AGATGTTTCTATATTAGCATAAATAGTAATCTTATGGCCATCTTTAGTAACTGCAGGTAGATTTCTCTGTTCCTTTATGAGACGTTTCTCAAGCAAGTAGAAGTTCTTCTCCATCGCTGTATATCGCTTTATTGTATCTTCATCAGG
>MHYJ01000009.1:9231-26360 GCA_001828445.1 Planctomycetes bacterium RBG_16_43_13 | reverse complement strand
GTCTATTCTATTATGAGACGGTTAATAAAGCCCCTTTAAGAGTGTTTTCTAAGAACTGTGCAGATGAAGACAATACAGTATGGGCATTGAAAGATGTGTCATTTGAAGTTAATGAAGGAGAAGTCCTTGGGATCATTGGACGCAATGGTGCAGGCAAGAGCACACTGCAATATGCTCGTAACGCAAATAGAATCAAAATTATACCATCGTCAACTCGTCCAATGACGGGGAGGTAAAAAGTAAGCAATAATGAGTTCACTTTATTGAGACAAGGGCAGTTATTGTTAATAGAATGGCCTCTTGTTGGAAATCATTTTATTATGCTATAGTTGCACAAGGAAGGAGGTTATAAGATGGGAGGATCAATTATACGTAATCAGCTTATTGAAGAAATAAAACGCATACCTGAGAACAGGCTGCAGGAGATATATGACTTCCTGCACTTCTTCAGGTTAGGTTTGCAAAAATCAAAGGGGAGTGTAGAACAAATGATGAAGTTTGCAGGGTGCTGGAATGATATGCCGGATGATGTATTTAATGATTTTTTTAAGGAAATAAGCCAACGCAGGGATATGGCTTTTTCAAAGAGGCGGAGCGGTGAAGCCATCATTGATTGATACTGACATTCTATCTATGTTCTTTAGAAACAATCAGAATGTGGTATCCAATTTTAAAGCGTATCTAATAAAGCATGATAAAATAAATCTGAGCATTATTACCTACTATGAAATTCTGAGCGGTTTAAAACACAGAGATGCTTTAAAACAACTTGATTTATTTTTGAAATTCACTAAACACAATCTTGCAAATTGCTTCGTTATAAAAACCAAATACTACTAAACCGCCTTTTCCTGACGCCCTTATGCCCCCAATCATCGAAATAACCAACCTTTCAAAACAATATCACATTGGAAAGCGGGAGTCTTATAAAACGCTCAGAGATACCATTGTAAATGCAGTTAAAGCCCCTCTCAGGATGTTTTCTAAAAACGGGGCTGAAGAAGACAGTACGATATGGGCATTGAAAGATGTATCATTTGAAGTTAATGAAGGAGAAGTACTCGGCATTATAGGACGCAACGGTGCAGGCAAGAGCACACTACTGAAAATTCTGAGCAGGATTACAGAACCTACAAGTGGAGAGATAAAAATCCGAGGCAGGGTTGGAAGCCTGCTTGAAGTAGGCACTGGTTTCCATCCTGAACTAACAGGCAGAGAGAACATCTTTCTTAATGGTGCGATTCTGGGTATGCGGAGAGAAGAGATTAAGAAAAAGTTTGATGAGATTGTGGCATTTGCGGAGATTGAAAAATTCCTTGATACCCCTGTCAAGCGCTATTCAAGCGGCATGTACGTACGGCTTGCCTTTGCAGTGGCTGCGCACCTAGAGCCTGAGGTGCTGGTGGTTGATGAGGTGCTGGCAGTGGGGGATGCAGGTTTTCAAAAAAAATGTATGGGTAAGATGGGAGAGGTTGCAAAAGGGGGGAGAACGGTATTGTTTGTGAGTCATAATATGGGGGCAGTAAGGAAGCTTTGTGCGAAAGCTGTTCTACTTGATGGTGGTCATATAAAAACCATTGGTTCTGCTGAAGAGGTTATTGCTGATTATTTAACTGAATACTCAAATAATATCTCGCCTGTGGTTGAATGTCCAAATGTGGACAAAGATGCACCAGGTGCAGCGACCCGTCTGTCTTTTTTTACGCAAGATGGTATTCCTCATGCACAATTTCGTTTAGGTGAACCATGGCAAATTGTCTTGGATTTTGAAATCGTTAGACCTATTCCTCACGTGATAGCTGCTATTGGTATAACAAATTTAGAGTCGTTGCCACTAATTACTTATTGGACGAAGCCAAGGGATTTGATGCCAGGCAAGTACAGGGCTGTTTTTGAGTTTAATCTACCACTGGCGGCAACCGAACTGCAGATTGGAGTTGGTCTATCTAGCCAAGAGAGCGCTTTTTATTATGTTCAGAATATCTGTAATGTATCTATCAGTGACGTTGCAATTGGTAAGCAGCCATTAAGATCGAGAGGTGCAGGTATTCTGTGTAATGTTAAGGACAGCGAAATTATGTTAATAAGGGAAATTTAATTCGAGAATCATAGAACCAAAGAATCTGATAATGTTTTTCCCAGATAGAATCAAAAACATAAAACCTAATGACAAGGTTTTGGAAATTGGGCCTGGAGGAAGTCCACACCCCAGAGCGGATGTCCTCCTTGAAAAAGTATTTAATGACTCAGATGTGGCAGAAGCACAGAGAGGGTATGCCCAGGAATTAAAAACAGATAAGAAAATACATAAATATGAAGGAGGAAAATTTCCTTTTAAGGATAGAGAATTCGATTATGTGATTTGTTCACATGTTCTGGAGCATATCCCGGAAGGAGAACTATCCTTATTCATATCAGAATTACAAAGAATTACGCGGCGTGGGTACATAGAGTTTCCAAATATTTTTTATGAGCTTATTAATTATCAGAATGTTCATGTATGGCTCATGAATTATAGAGAGAAGACCATATACTTTATGGACAAGTCTCTATTTCAAAGCAATTATGTACATAAGATATATCGAGAGATGTTTTATTCCTCAGATAACTACATGTTTAATGCTTTCAATAGATATAAAGAATTATTTTTTGCCGGGTTTGAATGGGCAGACAGAATAGATTTGAAAATAGTAACTGATTATGACGATCTAATAACTGAAGATGATTACAATAAGTTTAGAGATTATTTTTCAAACTATAAAGTAAAACAAAATACCTTCCAATATAAGTTTAATAAAACTTATATAAGAAACGCAATCAAATACCTTCTAAAAACTGTCAGAGGGTATCCGACCAACTTCGTTCATAAGACCGCTATATTAGAGAAAAAAGAGTTAATAACAATTAGACAGAACGCTGAGGTACAAGAGTACGTGATTATCCGTACATTTGAAAATCCAGTATCTATAGGAGAATTTACTCAAATAAATCCATTTACAGTAATCTATGGTGGAAGTGGGGTTTCTATAGGCAATAATGTAATGATTGCTCCTCATTGCATGATTGCAGCGGGTGATCACAATTATAAACAGACAGAAAGACCAATGCGATTTGCTGGCAGTATTTCTAAAGGGCCTGTAATTATAGAGGATAATGTGTGGATTGGGGCAAATTGCACAATTACATCTGGAGTTAGAATAGGCAAGGATGCGGTTGTAGCTGCTAATAGTGTTGTTACCAAAGATGTTAACCCTTATGAAATAGTTGGGGGAGTGCCAGCTAAATTAATTGGGGATAGAAAAATAAAAAAGACATGAACCTTGAAGCCTTTTTGTTAAAATAATCAGGATTATTGAATGGTAACTGTAGGCACAAATAATAAAGCTACTCGAGATACTTGGGTTGAGAAGACTTTAAAGGCCATTCCTTCCGGCTTAAGAATTCTTGATGCAGGGGCTGGTGAGCAAATTTATAAATCTAATTGCGGACATCTCGAATATGTTGCACAGGATTTTGGACGCTATGATGGCAAAGGTGATGAAAAGGGTCTGCAAATGGGTTCATGGGATCAGACAAAACTGGATATTATTAGTGATATTATCTCTATCCCAGAGCCTGATGAATCGTTCGATGCTGTTATGTGTACAGAGGTCTTTGAGCATTTGCCGAAACCAATAAATGCAATTCAAGAATTTGCGAGACTTCTAAAAAAAAAAGGGCTTCTGATCGTTACCGCTCCTTTTTGCAGTATGACCCACTTTGCACCCTATCATTTTTATACAGGGTTTAACCGGTATTTTTATGAGATGTATCTCGAAGAAAATGGTTTTGAGATTCTCGAGATAAAGAGCAATGGCAACTATTTTGAATACATGGGGCAGGAAATTCGCCGTATTCCAAGCATCGCGGACAGGTACTCCAACAACAAACCGAATCGCCTTGAACAGTTGGCGATTGGATTAGTGCTCAGGATGCTTGAGCGGTTCAGTAAAAAAGATAAAGGTTCCCATGAATTGCTTTGTTTCGGCTTTCACATTTTAGCCAAGAAGAAATAGAAGTGATTATAGTTAAGCTCAATGGTGGTTTGGGAAATCAGATGTTTCAGTATGCAGCGGGGCGGCGGCTTGCTTATGTGTTGGGAGCAAAGCTTAAATTCGATATCTCCTGCTTCAGTCAGAATGTGCTTCGCAATTATGCATTAGGTGTTTTTAATATCCAGGAATGTTTTGCCAAACCACATGAAGTGTCTCAATTAACGATTCAAAGACAAGGGGCTATAGAGAAGATTATCTCAAAGATGTCCGGCGTTCCTCCCAAAACACTTTCCTCATGGATAAAAGAGGAGTATTTTCATTTTAATCCTAATGTGTTGAATTTGTCTGATGACGTTTATTTGGATGGATACTGGCAGAGTGAGAAGTATTTTAAGGATGTAGCAGAAACTATTCGAAGAGACTTTACCATTAAAATCCCTCAAGCTGGCAGAAATAAAGAATTAGCCGCTCTTATTAAGTCATGTGAATCAGTAAGCCTACACATTCGTCGTGGTGATTATATCTCAAATCCGCACACAAAACAGTATCACGGCATATGTGACCTGAGTTATTATTATTTATGCATTGAACAGGTTGGTAAGAAGGTGGAAAGACCACACTTTATTTTATTTAGTGATGATCCTGAATGGGTGCGTGAAAACTTAAAGGTACAGTATCCGATGGTGTTGGTTGACCACAATACGACAGAATATGCTTATGAAGACTTGAGACTTATTAGTCAATGCAAACATCATATTATTGCCAACAGCACCTTCAGTTGGTGGGGAGCTTGGCTTAACTCTGATACGGACAAAATGGTGTTTGCGCCCAGACGATGGTTTGGAACCAAGGAACAGAATGATGCAGACTTGATACCAGAAAACTGGATGCGGATATGAGTCCGAAGGTTACGGTACTGATGCCTGTGTATAACGGCGAGAAATATTTAAAGGAAGCAGTAGAGAGCATTCTTAATCAAACATATCAAGACTTCGAGTTTCTGATAATAAATGATGGATCCACTGATAAGAGTGTTGAAATAATCGAATCATATGATGATCCCCGAATCCGTCTGGTTCATAATGATGGAAATATTAAACTCATCGCATCCTTAAATAAAGGGCTTGGCATGGCAGTTGGTAAATATATTGCAAGAATGGATTGTGATGATATTAGCTTGCCTGAACGTCTTTCCAAACAAGTTGCTTTAATGGATTCACGACCGGAAATTGGGGTTTGTGGTACATGGGTAAAAACCTTCGGTGATATTAATGGAGATATTTGGAAATATCCAACAGATTCGGATCGTATTAAATGTAGATTGTTGTTTGAGTCTGTGCTGGCACATCCCTCGGTGATGATGAGGTCCGATTTGTTTAAAAAACACAACTTGCGATATTCCTATGATTATCCTCATGCTGAGGATTTCCAACTTTGGCAGCGAGCCAGCCTAATATTCCCATTGGTTAATATGCCAGAAGTTTTGGTTTTATATCGCATTACTGTAAATAGCGTCAGCCGATTTAATAAAGATGCAAAATTAGAATCTCTAAGAAGGATCGATAGTGAAGCCCTCTCTCAACTTGATATTTACGCAAATCCATCAGAGATTAATCTTCATCGGCGTTTGGCTTTATTCGATTTTGAGCATACCCGTGATTTTGTTGAAGAGGTAAATAACTGGTTACTAAAACTACTTGTCGCAAATAGAAAAATAAAGCGTTTTCCAAATCATATTTTCGAGCAAGTCCTGGGTGAGCGATGGTATGCGGTATGCTATGCAGCCAGGGAATTAGGTATGTGGACATGGAGAAAGTTCTGGGGGTCAGAATTAGGTAAAACAACGAAGTTAAGTTGGTTACAAAAGATTAACTTATTGGTGAAGTGCAGGGTTCGATTTGCTTATTAGTGTTATTGTATGTACATATAATCGGTCAGATTTACTTAAGTCTTGTCTTGAAAGCCTCAACAATCAAACTGCCCAAGTAACAGATTACGAAGTGGTCATTGTTGACAACAGCTCTACAGATAATACTAAAGAAGTTGCAGGTTTATTTATTAAAAAATATCTAAATTTCAGATATATCAGAGAATCTGCTCAAGGGCTGAGTCACGCCCGCAACCGCGGTTACAAAGAGGCTCTTGGCGAGTATGTAGCCTATATTGATGATGATGCAAAGGCTGCGCCTGATTGGATAGAAAGGATATTAAGGGCTTTTAAAACTATTAAGCCGGAGCCTGTGGCTGTTGGCGGAGAGATTCATCCCTGGTATGAGATTGCCCCACCAGCATGGTTTACAGATGATTTTGAAATTAGAACGTGGGGACGTGAGAAAGGATTCCTTCAGCCACCTCGGGCACAATACGGATTTTCAGGTTCAAACATGATTTTAAAAAAAAAGACCCTTGAGCAATATGGAGGCTTCTCTTCTGATTATGGTATGGTGGGCCGTAAAATACGGCTCGGCGAAGAGGCGGCTTTATTTTACAGGATATATCAGGACCATCCCTTCTTCTGGTATGACCCAGAAATAAAGGTTGAGCACTGGGTGCCTGCAAAAAACATGAGAGTTGGTTATCACCTGAAAAGGGCCTATGTCGGTGGAGTAACTATTGCGGGGATTACTGGAGGATCTGTTTTTACAATATTAACAACGATCATGAGTTTATCATTTAGAGTAAGTACCCTTCCTTTACGTGTCCGGTGGTGGCATAAATACTGGCAACGTAGTTTCTTAAAACATGCCCAGCCTATAGCAGGGTCTATGGGATTTCTGAGGTCATCACTATTCGGAATGTAGCGGCATGAATGATTTATCGCCCATAGCCTTGTTTGCTTACAAACGTCCCTCGCATACAGAAAAGTCCCTTGAATCTTTATCAAAGTGCGAGGGGGCTGACGAGAGCGAGCTTTTTATTTTCTGCGATGGGGCAAAGAAGCAAGAAGATGTAGAGGCTGTGAATGAAGTAAGAAGGGTTGTTAAGAGCCGTAAATGGTGCGGCAAGGTGCACATCATTGAACAGGATAGGAATTTAGGTTTAGCAAATTCCATTATCAGGGGGGTTACTGAATTATGCGAAAAATATGGCAGGGTTATTGTGTTAGAAGATGACCTTATTGTGTCACGATATTTTCTGAATTATATGAATTCAGCTCTGATCCGTTTTGAGAATGATGAACGTGTAATGCAGATATCCGCGCATATGTTTCCGGTGGATTTGAAAATTGATCTTGAAGCAGTCTTTTTCCCCTTTACGACGTCATGGGGTTGGGCCACATGGAGATATTCATGGTTACATTTTGATCAGGACATGAAAGGGTACAATAGCCTGAAGAAAGATGTAAGCCTAAGGCGGAGGTTTGATCTCGATGGAGTTTATCCATACTTTAACATGCTCGAACAACTGCGTAAAGGAAAGGTAGATTCATGGGCTATCCGATGGTATCTAAGTGTTTTTATGCAGGGAGGTTTAACTTTGTATCCTACTAAGTCTTTTGTTAAGAATATCGGATTTGACGGGAGTGGTACACACTGCAATAACTCTAAGAGTGATTTTATAGAGATAGAAACAGATTTTAGAGTCCTTACATTCCCAAATAGAGTTGAAGTATCAGAACATGCATTTGGTGAATGTAAAAAATATTTAAGGAATATACATAGAGGCTTCTTAACCTATATTAAAGAAACGATATCCACGCTGATGCAGTGAAGGGTAGATATTATCCACAAGATGAGTAACAATAATTATCTCCTTTTCTTATGATAGACAAATTATTATTTCTTCTTGACCTTATAGCGAGACGTCAAATTTCGAAATATCCTGGTATTAGAATATCAGAAGGGGCAAAAGTGAATTATCGAAATATCAGACACAAAAAAAATAGCCAGCTTTCAGTAGGCAGTGGTTCTATTATTGAGGGATTTCTCATTTCAGAACATGAAGGATCTGTATTATCCGTAGGTAGTAAGACATTTATTGGCGCTTCGTCAATAATTTGTTCAGAACATATAAAAATAGGTGATGATGTTTTAATAGCTTGGGGTTGCACTATTGTGGACCATGATTCACATGCTATTTCTTGGGACAAAAGGCGTGATGATGTAACGAACTGGTATCATGGAAAGAAAGATTGGGGCCATGTTGTAAAGAAACCAGTAAAGATTAATAATAAGGCATGGATTGGGTTTAATTCTATTATCCTCAAAGGTGTAACGATCGGGGAGGGGGCTGTTATAGGCGCTGGGAGTGTTGTTACAAAAGATGTGCCTCCTTATACCATAGTTGCCGGAAATCCAGCACATATTATTCGGGAAATACCACCTGATCAACGATGAATGATAAGTTTATGAACTGGGAGGAGGCTGTTCTATGGTTAAAAGAGCAACCTGAGCAAGTTGAATTGGTGAGGGCCTGTTTTTATGATGACCCTTTAATTAAAGCAGCGGAACGATATTATCAAAGCACGGAATGGCTGGCGGTAAGACGACTATTACCGGATCCTCCAGGAAAGGTTCTTGACATCGGTGCTGGACGCGGCATTTCTTCATATGCTTTGGCAAAAGATGGTTGGGAGACTGTGGCTTTAGAGCCTGACAGCAGTTCAATAGTGGGTGCTGGTGCTATACGAATACTTGCAAAAGAGGCAGGCTTCAATATCAGAATAGAAGAAACATGGGGAGAAAAACTTCCATTTAATGACAAAACCTTTGATTGTGTTCACGGACGGCAGGTTCTCCATCATGCTCGGGATTTAGAAACATTTTGCAGAGAGGTTAGTAGGGTACTAAAAAAGGGGGGAGTATTCATTGCCACGAGAGAGCATGTCATCAGTCGCAGAGAGGACTTGGATAAGTTTCTGAAAAATCATCCCTTGCATCATCTCTATGGAGGTGAGAACGCCTATTTGCTTGGAGAGTATATCTCCTCTATCCAGGGTGCAGGAATAAGGCTCTCACATATTCTGAATCCCTTTCAATCGGACATTAACCTTTTCCCTGAAACAGTTGATGGTATTAAAATCCAGATTGCTAAGAAGATAAGGTTGACATGGCATGGAGTTATCCCTGATATTTTATTGAAGTTTCTGGGGGAACGGAATAGTGAACCGGGACGACTTTATACATTTGTCGGAGTCAAAACAGATGGCAAATAATGTTCTGGTTACAGGCGCTCACGGGTTCATTGGCCGTCATGTAGCCCGTTTTTACGCGAAACAAGGCTGGAAGGTATCCGGAATGGGTTATGGTTATTTCCCTGAACAGGAACAGCAGGAGTGGGGTATTGTAGAGTGGCATACATGCGACATTACTGTAGAGACACTGAAAAAATATGCCGGCACACCTGACGTTATTATACATTGTGCAGGAGGCAGTTCAGTCGGGTTTTCCTTAGAGGATCCGTATAACGACTATCAGTGCACTGTAAACACTACCCTTCATGTGCTGGAATTTGTAAGGCTCTATGCCCCGTATGCACGGGTTGTTTATCCTTCGAGTGCTGCCGTCTATGGACTGGCAGAAAAAATGCCAATATACGAAAATAGTCATTTAAACCCTGTATCGCCTTATGGCGTACATAAAAAAATTGCTGAAGAGCTTTCCCAATCCTATGCTAAGCATTTTGGTGTTGCGGCAGCTATTGTTCGTCTCTTTTCAGTTTACGGAGATGCATTACGTAAACAGTTATTATGGGACACCTGCAAAAAAGTCAGCAATAATGAAATTACCTTTTGGGGCAGCGGAAAGGAGACCCGGGACTGGCTTCATGTTGAAGATGCAGCAGAATTACTATATATGGCAGGTACTCAGGCATCTAATATATGTCCTGTTGTCAATGGAGGTTTTGGTTCAGGAGTAACGGTACAAGAGGTATTGCAGGAAATATTTGTCTGCTTCAACAGGACAGATACTCCAATATTTTCCGGTGTGTGCCGTCCAGGAGATCCTCAACACTACATGGCTGAAATAACCATAGCAAAAGAATGGGGATGGGAGCCTAAGATTTATTGGCGTGATGGTGTCAGAGAATTTGTAGAATGGTTTAAAAAGGATGTTTCATGATACGCGTCGGTTTTGTGATTGATTTTACAGCTCAGGACTGGACAGGCGGGATCAATTATTATAGGAATTTACTCAGTACGCTGTATTCATTGCCTGATAGAAAGATTGAACCTGTTTTATTCACCGGACTAAAAGCTGATTTGAACCTGTTTAAGGATTTTCCTTCTGTGGAAATAATCCGTACCGGATTATTGGATAAGTCCGGCATTGTAGTTCTAATGCGGCATGTTTGCCGTCTCATCTTTGTAAAGGAGTGGTTTTTAGAGCAGCTCTTAATAAAGAACAATATCTCCTTATTATCACATTATGGGTTTCTTAGTTCTAACGCAAAGATTCCAACCATCGGTTGGATACCTGATTTCCAGCACAGGCATTTGCCGGAGTTTTTCAGTGAAAAAGAGGTTAAGTCTCGTGAGCGGTATTTCAAACATATATGCCGACTTTGCAGTTGTGTCCTTGTGAGTAGCTATAGTGCTCAGAAAGATCTTGAAGGTTTTGATCCAGGTTGCTTATCAAAGTCAAGAGTATTACAATTTGTTGTTGGATTTAATGGTTCAGTCAAGACTGTGGCATTAGAAGAATTAGAGAAACGTTATGGGTTTAATGGACCTTTTTTTTATCTTCCAAACCAATTCTGGGCACACAAAAACCACCGTGTAGTTCTTGAGGCCGTACACTTACTAAAAACTACCGGTCGCAAGGTGCAGGTATTAGCTACAGGGAATCCAAACGACCATAGACAACCGGACTATTTCAAAACCCTTATGACTTATATCAAGACGCATGACCTTATGGATTCCTTCAGGATTTTAGGGCTTATCCCACGAGCAGATGTCATTGGGCTTATGCAACATTCCCTGTCATTATTGAATCCCTCTTTTTTTGAAGGCTGGAGTACGACCGTAGAAGAGGCAAAATCTCTGGGAAAAGGGAGTATCCTTTCTGATATTCCGGTACATAGAGAGCAAAATCCTCCGGATGGTGTATTCTTTGACCCGAAAAATCCCACTGAACTCGCTGAGGTCATGTGGGGTGTATGGTCAAAACGTGATTTAGAATCAGCAAAAAGACCTTTGCAACAGACGCAAGAAGAACTGCATAGAAAACGGTGTGAGTTTGCAAAAAGATATGAGGACATCGTATTAAGCCTCATAAAATAAAGGTTGTCAGTGAATGATTAAGCAGCAGAAAGATCAGCCCCTTGTCTCTATCATAACCCCTTCCTTTAATCAGGGCAGCTTTATTGAAGAAACAATACAGAGCGTGTTTGTTCAGGATTACTCCAACATTGAATATATAGTGATGGATGGTGGTTCTACTGACAACACCATTGAGATTCTGAAGAGATATGAAGGAAAACTTCACTGGGTCTCTGAAAAAGACAGGGGTCAGACTGATGCCATCAATAAAGGTTTCAGAATGGCAAAGGGGGATATATTTGCATGGTTAAATTCAGATGATGTTTATCTTCCGGGGGCTGTAAGTAAGGCTGTAACGTATCTTAAATCCTATCCAGATATCGGGATGGTTTATGGAAAGACTAAGTTTTGTAATATTAAAAGTCAGGTTGTCGGAGAATATCCTACAGAACCATTAAATTATAAGAGGCTCGCGGTATTTAATTTTATATGTCAACCATCGGTTTTCTTTAGAAAAGAAGTTTTATATGCTGTAGGAGGGCTGGACCTAAAGTTACATTATGCAATGGATTATGATCTGTGGATAAGAATTGTGAATAGATTCGGAGTTAACTATCTGCCTGAATTTTTATCAATGTATCGTTTGCATGGGGAATCTAAAACAGTGGCAGAAACTTCTGCATTGGGAAGAAATGAAGAGTGTTTAAGGACTGTAATAAAATATTACGGGTGGGCGCCGGCCAACCGGGTTTATGGTTATCATTCTAACAGGGTTATTTCTACAATACCCATATACCTCAGGCGGATTAAACCTCTTATTATTATTTTAGCGCTCATGGTTTCTTTCAAGGAATACATAAGGCTTAATAAGGGAATAAAACTTTATGATATACGTCAATTGTTACCTGGCAATATAAAGAAGATTTTCACAGGTTATTGAAGCAACAGAAATGGATCTTAATGAGTTAAAAAGAAATTGGGATGGATTTGGGAAGAGTGATCCCCTATGGTCAATATTATCCTCCCCGGATAAAAAGGGGGGTAAGTGGCAAATAGATGATTTTTTTGAAACAGGGGTCAAAGAGATTACTGCAGTAATGGAATATATTGAATCATTGGGGGTTAATATTTCACGGAAAAAGGCGCTTGATTTTGGCTGTGGGGTGGGAAGATTGACTCAGGCGCTTACTCATTATTTCGACGAGGCCACAGGTGTTGATATTGCGTCTTCCATGATAGAGCAGGCGAAGAAATACTATCGCTATGGCAATAAGTGTATATACCGATTAAATACTGCTAATGACTTGAGATTATTCCCTGATAAAAGGTTTGATCTTATTTACTCCAATATTGTGCTTCAGCACATGGAACCCAGATATTCTGAAAACTATATAAAGGAATTTCTAAGGATACTTGCCCCTCATGGCCTGATAATATTTCAATTGCCGGGCAAACGAATACAGACATTAAATAATAGAATAAAGCGAATGATGCCTGCCGCCTTATTGGACTATTACAATAAAATACGATATGGCGGTACGATGGAAATGTTTGGGATTCATCGAGATGATGTCCTGAGATTACTTGGAGATAATGGGGGAAAAGTCATAGACCTGAGAGAAGATCAGGGTGAAGTTGCGGGGTGGATAAGTTATAGATACTTTGTTACAAAAGGTTAGAGTCTGGTAGAAAACAGAAAGGTAATAATTTTTGAAAATAGGCATAAACGCACTCTACTTACTCCCCGGAAAAGTGGGAGGAACAGAGATATATATAAGGCAGTTATCAGAATGGCTTGTAAAGAATAACAGCAATAATGAGAATGAATACTTTATCTTCATCAACAAAGAAAGTGTCGGGGTATTTGATAATCTGGTGCCAAGCATAAAAATTATAGTATGTCCATTTATGGCAGCAAGCCGGCCTGTCAGAATCCTATGGGAACAGTTGATATTACCATTTCAGGTCTGGCGCCGGCATATTGATGTTCTTCTTTCTGCCGGCATGACCGCCCCTTTCTTTTGTCCTGCAACTTCTGTTGTTGTGATTCATGATCTTCAGCATGTTAATCAGCCAAAGAATTTCACGACGATTACCCTCTTTTTTTTAAAAACTATTATATACCTCAGTGCCAAGTCTGCTGATGGCATTATTGCAATTTCTCAAAAGGTAAAGAATGATATTGTCAGATTTTATAAGGTCTCTCCAGGTAAAATTGATGTAATTTATCATGCAGCGGACACAGATTTATTCTTTCCCAGAGATAAGGATGATGTATTTTCTGCCAGGAAGAAATACCATTTGCCGGAGAGGTTTATTCTATATATAGCATCATCGTTGCCTCATAAGAACCATGAGCGGCTATTAATGGCATTCAAAATCATGAAGGAAAGGATTAAGGGTATTAAGCTGGTACTTATTGGTGCAAGGGACAAGGGCTATGATGTGGTGTCAGAAATGATAAATAAGCTGGAACTGCAAGACGATGTTGTCTTTCTTGGCTGGCTCCCTTTTGAGGATATTCCTTTGATCTATTGCGCATCTGAATTATTTGTGTTCCCTTCAATGCATGAGGGATTCGGGATTCCTATTTTAGAGGCGATGAGTTGCGGCGTGCCTGTCGTATGCTCCGGTATAGAGCCTCTTACTGAGATTGCTGGTGAGGCTGCGTTATATTGTGACCCTTACAACCCGGCTAATATCGCTGAATTAGTTTTGTCTGTGCTTGAGAGTAGGGCATTACGGCAAAGGCTGATTGATGAAGGATTTAAAAGGACGACAAAATTCAGATGGAAAGATACCGCCTTAAATACGTTATCGTTTATGAAGTCTCATTGCCTGGCTAAAAAAAGGGGACGCTCATGAAAGTTTCAGTTATCACCCCTTCCAATTACCATAACGTCATGTTACCAATTCCTGTCCACATAGGTTTCTGAATAGGCAAGGGTTTGACAATTGTACGGCAATGCCGTATTATTAAAAATAATAATGGAATTTATAGAAGCTCCTATATTTACAAGGCTGGTATACGATTACATGGATGATATTGAGTATTCAGCTTTTCAGATTGGACTTGCTTCAAAGCCTGACGCAGGAGATGTTATTCCTGGAAGCGGCGGGGTTCGTAAGATACGCTGGAGCGGTAAAGGAAAAGGTAAACGTGGTGGATTAAGGATAATCTACTACTGGAGAAACAAACAAAATGAAATATGGCTTCTTACCGTATATGCAAAGAATGAAGCGGAAAACATACCTATAAGTATCTTACGTGAAATAAGGAAGGAGATTGAGAAATGAAAAAGAGAGATATCGGACAGGAGATCCTCGAAGGTGTAAAGGCAATCAAAGAAGGAAAAGGAAGAAGATTCAAGGTTGAATTGCCTTCTGATGTTAAGCAGATCAGAGAACACCTGCATCTTAGTCAGTCAGCTTTTGCAGCCCTTATGGGTGTAAGTATTAAAACTCTTCAGGAATGGGAACAGGGACGGCGTAAACCTTCCGGACCCGCATCTGCACTTTTACGTATAGCTAACCGACATCCGGAAGCTTTGTTGAGCTGATAAAATCCATATAAAAATCTACATAGCGGGTCATAACGGCCTTGTTGGTTCCGCAATCCTAAGGAAGCTAAAAGAAAAGGGATATGCTGATATTGTTTGCAGGACAAGTAAGGAGCTGGATCTGTGTAGGCAGTCTGATGCAGAAAAATTCCTTGAGGAGGAAAGGCCGGAGTATGTTTATCTTGCTGCGGCTAAGGTCGGGGGGATTCTGGCTAATAGCACTTATACGGCACAATTTATCTATGACAATATGTCGATAGCCATGAATGTTATCAATTCGGCTTACAAGTATGGTGTCAAAAAGCTGCTCAATCTCGGATCTTCCTGTATCTATCCTAAAAATGTCCCTCAGCCTATGAAGAGAGACTTTCCGGCAGTAGTGGTGATAAAGTCAAGCCTGCTGGATGTCCCGGATAATATCTGGCAGATAAGGGACACGTTGTTTGCAAAGTCAGGAAATGGTGATAACCCTTCCGTCCGTAGTTCTTCCATCAGGATCATTCTGTCAAGCCTGTTTGATACATCTCTGTTGCTTTGGGCAACAAGATATCTTACAAGAAACAATTTTGGATATGATGTCTTATTGGAGCGGCTCTTAAGGAAACATAACATAGCCTTATTGTCTCATTCAGGTTTTCTGGGTACTCATGCAAGGATACCTTCACTCGGCTGGATACCTGATTTTCAACCCTTACATTTAAAAGATGTTTTCAGTGATAATGAGATAAAATCCCGGAACTGGCATTATAAGAATATCTGCAAGCGATGTAGAAGAAGAAAAAGATCTTTTCAGGAAGGCGCAAGAGGAGTTGCCAGAACGATTCATAGAATTTGCGCAACGATATGAGGATATAGTATTAGATGTTTTAGGTAAGAAACAAAAGGTAGTTTTATAAGAGATTTAGACTAAATCTTCTCCAAAGTGAGTGGGGTAAAAATAGTTTTTAAATAGGGTATAAAAATAGATGTTGAATAGTATAATGGTTATGGTTATACTTGACTTAGTTTAGCTAAGTAAGGAGGCTTGTATGCACACTATAAATATGCATGAGGCGAAAACAAGGCTCTCAAGCCTTGTTGAAGAGGCGATTGCAGGTGAAGATGTAATTATAGCAAAGTCAGGTATGCCTATGGTACGTCTGGTTCCTGTGCAACGGGATACCACACCAAGGAAACCCGGTCGGTTTAAGGGGATGATCTCTATTTCCTTTGATTTTGAGCAGACGCCCGCAGAAGTGATTGATGCATTTGAGGGGCGAAATGAATGAAACGTCTGCTTCTTGATACTCATGTTTTATTGTGGTGGCTTGAGGATAACCCTTCTATTGGGAGGAATGCAAAGGCATCCATAATAGACGGATATAATGAGGTTTATATCAGTGCGGCGACCACTTGGGAAATTTCGATTAAAAAAGTACTTGGAAAACTAAATGCTCCAGACGATATGGATACCATAGTAGAAGAGGAGAGATTTATTAAGCTCCCTATAACGCTTTATCACGGGCAGATGGCAGGGATGCTTCCGCTATACCATAGAGATCCTTTTGACAGAATGTTGATAGCTCAAGCCCAGGCAGAGGGTCTCACTATTATCACGTCAGATGAAATATTTTCTAAGTACGGTGTAAAGATAATGAAGTCAGGAGAATAAGTTTGTTAAGATAGCACCCTCTCTTCTGGTGGTGAGGATGCCCCCAATCATCGAAATCTCAGGCCTTTCAAAACTATATCACATTGAAAAGCGAGAGCTGATAAAATCCATATGAAAATCTACATAGCCGGGCATAACGGGCTTGTTGGTTCTGCAATCCTAAGGAAGATAAAAGAGAAGGAATATGCAGATATTGTTTGTAGAACAAGTAAAGAGCTTGACCTCCGTAGGCAGTCTGATACAGAAAGATTTTTTGAGGAGGAACGGCCGGAGTATGTTTATCTTGCAGCGGCTAAGGTTGGAGGGATTCTGGCTAACAGCACTTATACTGCTCAATTTATCTATGACAACATGGCGATAGCCATGAATGTTATCCATTCGGCTTACAAGTATGGTGTCAAAAAACTCCTCAATCTCGGTTCTTCCTGTATCTATCCTAAGAATGCACCTCAGCCTATGAAGGAGGAATATCTTCTGACCGGGAGTTTAGAGACTACCAATGAACCTTATGCCCTGGCAAAGATATCTGCCATAAAACTATGTAGGTATTACAACGAGCAGTACGGAACTAACTTTATATCCGGGATGCCTACGAACCTCTATGGTCCCGGGGATAATTTCAATCTGGAGACTGCCCATGTCTTGCCTGCATTAATAAGGAAGTTTCATCTGGCAAAGCTGCT
>MHYJ01000009.1:0-9049 GCA_001828445.1 Planctomycetes bacterium RBG_16_43_13 | reverse complement strand
AACGTCTTGGCATTACAAAAGATTATGTTTTCCTATGGGGAAGCGGGGAGCCTTACCGGGAATTTCTATATGTGGATGACCTTGCGGATGCTGCAGTTTTCCTGATGGAGAGATATGACTTCAGGGATACCGGCGAATTGGTCAACATTGGGATGGGGGAGGATAGAAAGATAAAAGAGATTGCATATATTATAAGAGAGGTTGTTGGTTTTGATGGAGGCATAGGGCACGACCTTTCAAAGCCTGATGGGATGTCTAAAAAGCTTCTTGATATTTCAAGGATAAGATCCCTTGGCTGGGAGCCAAAGACTGGACTGCGGGAAGGTATCATAAAAACGTATGAATGGTATCTGAAGGACAGGTAGAGACAGTGTAAAGAGGATAGAGTTTTGAAGAAAGTTTCAGTTATCACCCCCTCCTATAATCAGGCGTCCTATATTGAACAGACTATCCAGAGTGTCCTTATGCAGAAAGGAAATTTTGAATTAGAGCATCTGATAATAGATGGGGGATCTACAGATGGAACGATAGATATATTGAAAAAATATAATGATAAGATTCAGTGGATTTCTGAAAAAGACCATGGACAGTCTCATGCCATAAATAAAGGATTTTCCATGGCCAAAGGGGCGATTATTGGATGGTTGAATTCAGATGATCTGTATGAGCATGGTGCAATTCAGAAGGCTGTATCCATGTTC
Source organism: Planctomycetes bacterium RBG_16_43_13 (assembly GCA_001828445.1). Next base: position 8,348 of record MHYJ01000009.1, on the reverse strand, counting down.
ACACATAATAGTAGTTGCCAGTGGGTTGCAGGCAGATGCAGGATTATAGATGAAAATGGATCGGAGATAAGAAAGTCTATAACGAGATACAAGAATAAGTGGCTTAGTCGTTATAGCTATGATAGGTTACTTGTCGAGAATTTTATCTCCCAGCCTGCTGTTTTTTTTAGGAAGTCTTTTTTAGACAAGATAGGGCAACTGGATGAGACCCTCCATTATATAATGGACTACGACTTATGGCTTAGAATGGGTGCAATCGAAAATCCTGTAACAATAAATGACTCGCTTGCATCATTCCGCTATTATTCCAATTCCAAGACTGGCGGAGAATTAAATAAATCTCTTGATGAGGTGAAGAGACTTTGTCATTATTATGCTCAAGGCAGGAAAAATATCCTTTTGAAGAATTGGGTGTATCGTATGAAGATACGGATTGCCTATACTCTTATGAATTCTATTCATAGCTTAGGATGATGAATATAGCAATAAACAGGCTTTAAGGACTCCGAAACAGGAGTACTGTTTATAGAGTTATACAGAATAGCAAAAAGATGCACCGAAAAATCATAATTGTCATACCTGCCTATAACGAGGAGGGTAATATTGGCCCTCTGATCCATAGAATCCGGGAAAAGTTGCATGATGTTGATATTCTTGTGATTGATGACGGTTCTGCTGACCATACGTCAAGGGCGGCTGAGAAGGCAGGGGCTATCGTTGTACGTCTCCCGTTTAATATGGGGTACGGCGCTGCACTGCAGACAGGTTTTAAGTTTGCACTTAGATACAGATATCAGTATGTGGTGCAGATGGACGCGGATGGCCAGCATGATACTGGATCTATCAGGACATTGCTGGATGAGATAAAGAAAGAAGATGTGGATGTGGTGATAGGGTCAAGATTTATGGATAACAGGACTACTTATAAATCTCCATTGGTCCGGAGGGTTGGGATGGGAATCTTCGGCAAGATTGCATCAGTTATCACAGGCCGCCCTGTCACGGATCCAACGTCCGGGTTTCAGGCCCTGAACCGGGATGCCATGCGGTTTTATGCGAGCCCGTATTATCCTGTTGATTATCCGGATGCTGATGTGATCATTATGCTGCACAGGGCTGGTCTGCGCATCAGGGAGGTTGCTGTCACAATGCACGCGAGGAAGGAAGGAACATCCATGCACAGCGGACTGAAACCGGTGTATTATGTTTTTAAGATGTTTATGTCTATGTTTGTTACTCTTCTAAGAGAAGATAAATTTGTTAAGCGAATTGTAGCAAAGGAGGAGATAACCCATGCCGATACAACAAAGAATATTCGCAGTTAGCATCAGTATATTGCTTTTTATTGTTATTATTGATCTGGTCAGAAGGCGCAGGTTACGGGAAGAATTTTCATGGCTATGGCTTCTGACGGGAGCCGGGGTAATACTGCTTGCGGTGTGGTATGATTTACTGAATTTTGTAACAAGAGTAATTGGGGCAGTACTACCCACAACGACGCTGTTCCTTTTCGGTGGTATTTTCTTTATGGTGATTAATCTGTATTATGCTACCAAGATTTCAAGTCTACACAATCATGTGAAAGACCTGGCACAAAATATAGCAATACTTCAGTCTGAAGTTAAACGACAGTCAGATAAATAATGTCTTCTGGAGGAGAATATGGTCTTTGATTTTTTCCTGCAATCATTCCTGGGGCTTGCCTTTTTTGGAGGGTTGGTGGGTATCGGCTTGCTTTTCTTAAGAGTTTTTAAGGTGAGGAAAAGTAACATATCACTGTTGTTAGCTCTATCATTCTTTATTTCTTTGTGTTCATATGTCGGAGGAGCAGTTATTTGTCTGTCTCTGGTACAGTGGAATAGTATTATAGCGTTAAAAGTCTTTTCCCTCTTGTATATCATCCTTTCATATTCTATTGTTGGGTATTACCTATTCAAAAGAAGTAGTGCTAATAAAATCGAAATAACTGCCCTGGTAAAAGAAAATGGAGTTATTTTCTTAGGTCTTCTGGTTGTTGTCATCGTTTTATTTCTGGGGGCGTATAAGACCCCTCTTCTGGATGAATGGTTACATCGCCCTGTTGTAAAATTCTTTGTGACAAACGGCGAATTCCCACTTAAAAATCCATTACAACCAAATCAGGATTTTTCCAAGAACTATCACTACGGACTTGATATTGCAGGTTCAGCCATTCAACTACTGACAAAAATAGGGGTATCTGAGTCACTGGATGTAATGAAAATTGGTTTCATAGTTGCAAGTTTCCTGCTCTTTTATGGATTACTCTTTGAGTGGAGCAAGCGGAAATATTATTCTGTAGCCGGAACAATTATCCTGCTCTTTAGCGGGGCTTCTTTTTTCTTTCTGGATGGATTTTCTTCCGGTCATTGGCACATGTTGGGGATTGGTATGCGGGCTATGAACTACCCGCTTTTGTATTTATTATTAGGAATTACGTGGGTGAATTTACCATTAACACTCGCTTTCGTAATTCTTGCAAAAAAACTATTCTATGATGAAGTCTCCTATTCTTTTGGCAATATTATTAGTTTAATATTTCTACTTGTAGGATATTTTCTTATCAGCGAACTATTTGCTGTTTTCATCATTCTTTGCCTATGCGTCCTGACTGTCCGTAATATCCTGAAAAGAAATATTTCTTTACCAAGGATTGCAGTCTTATCAATTATTTTTGTTGCTGCAATGGCAGTGGGAATATATATTTCCGGAGGGGCAATAGTTGGAGCTTTAAAGAATATGAGTGTCTCAAGTTTTATGTCTCTTAAATCCTTTTCCTCATGGGGATACCCATCAACAACAGACATTGTAAATCCTGCCATATATTGGTTTTCTTATCTTAGAAATTTCTTACTGGAGGTTGTTATTGGAGTATTTTTGGTTTATGTGCTTTTCCGTAAAAAGATTACTCTTGCGCAGCAACCTCTGATGTTTTTCGGGCTATTAGTTACTTTTATTGTGCCGTTCATCTTTTCAACGCCCATGGGTGACATTAATCTTTACAAATTGACACATTTTGGGATAATACTCCTTCATTTGCTGTTTTTTTATTATTTTTCCTATCATCGAAGCACCCTGTTTTTTTCCCTGGTGATCGTTCTGTTTGTGTTTGGATCTTTGCCGGTGGTTTTTACAAACTACAATATTCAACTGGGGAATGACCGTTTGGCATGGGCTTTTCGGTGTTCTGAAAGTGAGTTGTGTTACGATAAATCTTCCGTAGAAGTGCTAAATCAACTCCAGGAAAAAAATAGAGGAATCAAATATGTTATGACGTCTTCCAGGGATGCCCAAAAAGTGGTTGATATTGCTAATGCCTATGCAGTTAATTATAATGGTGTGTTTGATTATGATTACTTAAAGCAGGAAAAAGTACAGTACATATTTGTTAGTCCGAGATTGCGCTTAGAGCTTAATGATCAACAGTTGGAGTATCTGGGTTCACTTGAGAAAATCGCAGAAAAAGGGAAATACGAGATTTTTGCAAATAGAGTGAATCCATATATAAATAATTAGAATAATGATGAGCAAAAGAGAGTTGCGTGTCTGTTATTTCGGGACATACTCTATGGAAGAGGGGTATCCCAGAAACAGGGTGATTATTGAAGGATTGCGTAAAAATGGGGTGGATGTTGTAGAATGTCATGAGGATTTCTGGAAGGATACCGACCAAAAACTCGAAGGGGTAAAAGCCGGGAGTGGAATAATTAAGACGCTTTACAGGCTTTTGCTTGCTTACTCAATGCTTATATGTAAGTTCAGGCGTGTAGGCTATTACGATGTACTCATTGTTGGTTATGCGGGTCATATTGATATATTCTTAGCAAAGGCCTTAAATCTCCTCCGTAGAAAACCTTTAATTCTTGATGAGTTCCTCTCACTCTATGATACAGCGGTAATGGACAGACGCATTGTGCTCCCTGGTTCAGTAAAGGCGAAGTTGCTGCGCTTTATTGATACCTGGTCTTGCTGGATAGCGGATGCGGTTCTGCTGGACACCCAGGCCCATGTGGACTATTTCGTAAAGGAATTCCGCCTTCCTGCTGAGAAATTTCATGCCATTCCTGTGGGATCATATCTTTCTCCTCCTGAATCCTGTCGTATCCCCTTGAGCCAGGAGACTTCAAATCCCTCAGACCCTCAAATCCCCCATAATCCTCCTTTAATAAAGGGGGAAAGAAGGGATTTTAATGTTCTCTACTTTGGTTCTTATATCCCCCTGCATGGCGTAGATGTGATCCTTGAGGCGGCTAAGCTATTGCAGGATGAAAATCCCCCTCCCCTTAGTCCCCTCCCGCAAGGGGAGGGGAGATATGAAGGAGTGCCATTGGTCCCCCCTCCCTTGACGGGAGGGGGTGAAGCTTGTCCTGAGCTTGTCGAAGGAGGGGAGGGTGAGCGAAGGGCATTTTCAGATGAAAGTGAAGTAGTCTTTACCCTGATAGGCACAGGCCAGCTCCTGTCGGCTATGAAAGAGCTTGCATTAAGTCTTGAGTTAAAGAACGTTATCTTCATTGACAGATTTGTCAGAGAAGAAGAGCTTATTGGTTACATAATGGAGTCGGACATCTGTCTTGGCGTATTTGGGCAAACTGACAAGGCTGCCAGGGTGATCCCTTGCAAGGTCTACAATTGTCTGGCTTTGGGAAAACCCCTGATTACTATGTCCAGTCCTGCTATGGATGGGGTCTTGACACACAGAGAGAATGTTTTTTTCTGCAGGCCGGGTGATCCTGATGCCTTGTCTGAGGCTATACTTACTTTAAGGAACGACGGAATACTTCGGGAAAAGATAGCTTGCAGCGGGCAAGACTATTTTGAGAAAAACTTTTCTGCCAAAGCGATCGGGAAGACGGTCATCAATCTTATTGAAAGTCTATGAGTTCATCAACGCGATTTCAGTGGGGCAGGTGGACTATCGGAGGGCCCCGGCATTACTATCGGGAGACCCTCGTAATGAAAGCAGTTCAAATTGTACCGCCGGGAGGACGGATCCTGGATGCCGGGTGCGGTACCGGAAGCCTGCTGGTAAAATTGGCTCTTCGCGGGTATGAGGTCTATGGGATGGATATTTCTGAGGATAGTGTCCGCCGGACAGAGGAGTGTCTGCGGTCTCTTATGCCGGAAGCTGAATCCGTTGTTAAACAGGGGAGTGCAGAACAGATAGATTATCCTGACGGAGGTTTTGATGCTGTGATTGCAACCGAGATATTAGAGCATGTCGAAAAAGATCATCTGGCAGTGAGGGAATTTTATCGTCTGCTGAAACCAGGGGGGGTATGCATTATTACAGTCCCGGCAAACCCAGCTCTATGGGACATTTCAGATGAGATGGCAGAGCATAAGAGACGCTACTCTAAAGAGGCCCTGTTACAGTTGTTCAATAATAGCTCTTTCAAAATAGAGAAATTATTCTATGTAGGTTTTCCTCTGATGCGTCTCTATCACCGGCTGGTCTTCCTCCGGTGGGCACGTCGCATTGATAAAAATAGAAGCGGGACGGTATCCTCCGGGGATGCCCTCACGAGGGTCGGGCTTAATCGCTGGATCACGTATATATTAGGTAACCTGTTCCGCATTGATGGTATCTTCAGTTCGCTGTCCCTGGGGATCGGGATTCTGCTTGTGGCAAGGAAAGAACGATGAGTTCCTTGTACAGACGGACAATCGGTGTTATCATCGCGGTCGTCATATTCTATTTTATCGGGAAGATGGCCTACAGGGAATGGGATAAAATATCCGGATATGACTGGTCACCATCGCTGCCATGGTTTATAGCTTCTATCTTTCTTTTATTATGTGTCTATCTTATGGGGGCCTATGGGTGGACTCTGGTACTAAGGATGCTGGGAACCCGAATCGCCGGGACAAAAGGGATCTCAATCATGCTCCTTTCGCTATATGGGCGTTATGTCCCCGGCGGTGTATGGGCCGTTCTCGGGAGGGTGTATCTCTGCAGGCTTGAGGGGATCCCGGACTCACGCTCCGGAATGAGCATATTGTTAGAACAGTCATACCAGATTGTGTCAGCAGGGCTTGTATTTGCGATCTCGCTGCTTTTCTGGGCAGATACCGGTTCTGTGTTAAGGCTGCTTCCGCTGGTTTTTATCATGCCTTTCTTCGTCGCATTTCTTCACCCCAAACCATTTCTTAAGATAGTGAATCCGGTCTTATCCAGGCTTGGAAGGGGCGCAATCAATTTTTCACTCTCCTTCAATAAGATGCTGATTCTCGCCGGTTATTATCTTATCTACTGGATCGTCACAGGGATAGCCTTTTTCTTCTTTATACGGGCTTTTTATCCGCTGGACATACATAATATTCCGGTACTGATCGGCATATTCGCTATCTCCTTCGCCGCTGGTTATCTGGCCTTCTTTACTCCTGCCGGTCTGGGTGTGCGTGAGGGGGCGTTGACGTTCCTTTTAAGCCTGTTTATCCCTATGCCGATTGCTATCGGTGTATCGCTTCTGTCAAGACTATGGTTGATAAGTGTAGAAATTGTTATACTGGTGATATTTTTAATCAATAGGGAGACTAGGAAGATGGCAAAAACGGCCCTTGGATGGTAAGTGTTTTATCAGGAGAAATAAATAATGACAGGGCAGAAGATTAGTGTAGTGCTCCCGGCCTTCAGGGAGGAAAAGGTGATCGGTTCAGTCATTCAGGCGGTGCGATCGGTCGTGGGGAGCGGGTGCGAGATCATTGTTGTGGATGATGGGTCTCCGGATGGCACTGGAAAGGAGGCAGAGAAGGCCGGTGCAAGGGTTGTCAGGCATCCATATAACATGGGGAATGGCGCTGCAGTGAAGAGCGGGATACGGGCTGCGACCGGGGATGTTATAGTGTTGATGGACTCGGATGGACAGCATAAGCCTGAAGATATCCCGCGTTTTCTTGAGCAGGTTGGGGTCTACGACATGGTGATAGGCGCAAGGACCAGGGCATCAGAGACCTCTGTCCACCGGGATGTGGCTAATGCCATGTATAATAAATTTGCGACCTATCTGACCAAAAAGGAGATATTGGATCTTACCTCTGGTTTCAGGGCCATAAAGGCAGATATCGCAAAGAGGTTTGTCTATCTCCTGCCGAATACCTTCTCATATCCGACGACATTAACGCTCTCTCTTATCAGATCCGGCCACAGTGTGACATTTATACCGATTGTGGCGAGAAAGAGGGAGGGAAAGAGCAAGATCAAACTGCTTAAAGATGGCGTTCGTTTTTTCCTTATCATGTTAAAGATTGCTACACTATATTCCCCCTTCAGGGTATTCCTACCGGTAAGTGCCTCTTTTTTTACTTTTGGGATTGGATATTATATCTATACTTTTATCACAGAACACAGGTTTACAAATATGTCTGCACTATTACTTAGTAATGGGGTAATTATATTTATGATGTCCCTTATCGCGGAACAGATTTCCCAGATGCGCCTTGACCGGACCGAGGAGACTGCTTACAAGCATTCAGAGAAGATTTGAATATCCCGCTTGCTGTGCTAAGCTGGCATAGCTATTGCATATATAATGTATTGATGTTAAAACATCTTTATGTGAGCCCCAGGTTTACCTACCTAAGAGTTGTATTCCTGCTTATTACTATCCTTACAGGCTGCAGCAAGGAGTATGGTAGTATTGGCCCGACATTAGAAGGGAAAGAAAGTATAACGGGCGGGACAATGTTATTACTGGCTGGCAGGCCAGGAGGCGCTGGTACGTCTGATGGTATAGGCACGTTTGCAAGATTTAATGCTCCACGTGGAATAGCAGTCTATGGGGACACCCTCTACATTTCTGATAAGAGTAATCATACGATTAGAAAAATGGATTTGACCACGAAATCTGTAACAACTATTGCAGGTTATCCTGGCAGACCCGGAGTAATTGACGGTATTGGGAGTAATGCAAGATTTTATTACCCTGAGGGTATTGCTACTGACGGAGTGTATCTGTATGTAGCTGATGCCGGAAACCATGTTATTCGCAAGATAGAAATAAATAGTGGAAATGTTGTGACTCTTGCCGGTAAGAGAGGCCAGTCTGGCTACCATGACGGCATAGGCGTCAATGCGATGTTTAATGCACCTTCCGGTATTACAGTCCGGGATAATATGCTTTACGTGGCAGATACAGACAATCACCTTATAAGACGAGTAAATAAGAATAGTGGTGAAGCAGCTACTATAGCAGGTACAGAAACTGTGGCAGGCAAGACTGATGGAAGGGGCACCTCTGCTCAATTCAACTTTCCCTTTGGAATAACCAGTAATGGAGAATTCTTATACATTGCTGATACGTATAATCACAGTTTAAGGAGGCTGAGTATTC
>MHYJ01000008.1:11778-12728 GCA_001828445.1 Planctomycetes bacterium RBG_16_43_13 | reverse complement strand
GTGGGCACGATTGAATTTTTTCCTCTGGCTCTGTCCAAATGTGTAATACCATACAATCCAGTTCCTGAAATGGAACCCTATCCTCTTCAAGATTATATTTATCTCTGCGGCAAATTCATCTCCGATAGCAATATAGATTGAACCATCACTCTTTAGCAATCTATGGGTTTCTTTTATCCACTTCTCTGACCACTTATGATATTCCTCATAAGGCATTTTATCATTATGGGTATCGTATTTTATCCCTATATTGAATGGCGGGTCTGCGAATACCAAGTCCACCGATTCCGAGTGGATGGTCTTCATAACCTCTATGCAATCGCCTAAATAAATTTTATTTACCTTCATCTTACGCTGATTGAAATAACTCGCAAGGATTTATTTTGAATTGTAGCATTTGTGCGGTCTTCCTTCCAGCATCGCCACCTTTTCTCATCATAGTAACTCTACCAATATATATACTCCCTTTCGGTGATATTGTAACATCTCCAGAACCGAAGAAGTTCATCGCTGTATTTATATCTTTCAAGGTAAAAGTTGTCGTATGATATTTCTTGTCATACATCGTAACCATCATCCAATCTGCTGATAATGGTCCTCTGCCTTTTAATACGTCAGTTATAACAAGAATCTTGTTATCTTTGAAGAACTTTATAATCTTGTTTTTTAAGTTCTCGGGGAGTTCATCCAAATGCATTCTTCTTTTATCTCGCAATTTAGATATAATACTTTTGGCTGGTGCTATTTCGCCTGTGAATAACTTCAACCCCCTTGCAATTTCATCATCAAATTTCCACATCTCTTGGTAGCTATCAACCCACCTTTTATCTACCTGATTAAAATTAGCATCACTATTTGCTTTTTTTAGGGATAGATTTTCCACCTTTATAATCTTGCCCGTAACTATGATTATTTTGACCTGTATATCTGTTTTCTGTCGAGGCACTATG
>MHYJ01000008.1:7941-11742 GCA_001828445.1 Planctomycetes bacterium RBG_16_43_13 | reverse complement strand
CCCATAATCTTCAGCCAGAGCTGTGCTTGGACGTCCTTCTTCCAATTATTAAACTTTTTGGCTATCTCCTTCTCATTTGCGACCCCCCCCCTTTGGCTGTAGCAGAACCAATTTTGAATGTAGACATTTTCAAATTCTGGCGGTAGATTCTATCAGCTCTTTTATCCAGTTGTCCCATTCGCATTCGGCAAAATATGTAGAAATAATATTAGCCAATCGGTTTTCTTCTTCTGGAGTGAGATTTCTGTCGAGTGATTCTAAAGCGAGTTGTCGGACATCCTGTTTAGTAACTCCAAAAATAAGATTCTTTCTACTAATAGATTTCACAATCAACGGATTATAATACAGATATCAGCTAATGGCAAGTGAAAACAAGGAAAAATATTTTCCGTTGTTATATCTTAAAAGAGCAACTGCTATAATACAGCCCTCTACCAAAGCTTTTCTATCTTTTAGTATAACTTGCCCTCCAGCAAATTTATTGATACAATCAGTTGTTTTATATTTAGTCGAAAGAGCGCTTTATAGTATATGACTACTAAATCCATTATCGTAAAAGGTGCGAGACAGCACAATCTGAAAAACGTTACCGTCTCTATCCCTCGTGATAAGATGGTCGTCATTACAGGCGTGAGCGGCTCGGGCAAGTCGTCTCTCGCATTCGACACCATCTATGCAGAGGGACAACGTCGCTACGTAGAATCGCTCTCCGCCTATGCACGTCAATTTTTAGAGCAGATGCAGAAGCCCGACGTCGAGTCCATCGAGGGCTTGCCGCCGACTATCTCCATCGAACAGCGGACAGGACACGCCACGCCGCGCTCGACTGTCGCAACCTCGACAGAGATTTACGATTACCTCCGCCTCCTCTACGCCCGCATCGGCAGGGCTTATTGCTACAAATGCGGTCGCTCTATCACACAGCAGACCCCGCAACAAATCGTTGACGGCATCCTGTCATTCCCTGATGGAACGAAAATCATACTCCTCGCCCCGATTGCGCGCGGCAAGAAGGGTTCGCACCGCGATATCATTGACCAGATTAAGCGCGAGGGCTTCGTCCGCATCCGTGTCGATAAAAAGATTTCAGATATCAGCGAACTCATCACGCCTGACAAAAATAAAAAACACGACATAGAGGTGGTCGTTGACCGTCTAATTATAGATAGAAAAGGAAGTGAGCAGTCCGCAGGACATAATTTTAAGCAACGTCTGACCGAATCAGCGGAGACGACGCTCAAGATGGGACAGGGCTTGCTTCTACTCCTGTGGGAGCAGAACGGCAAGTGGAATGAAAAATTCTTCTCCGAAGTATATGCCTGCACGAATTGCAACATAAGTTACGGCGAAATCCAGCCGCGGCTATTTTCGTTCAATAGCCCCTATGGAGCGTGTCCGACCTGCGACGGTCTTGGGAAAAAATTGGAGATAGACGTGGATTTAGTCATCCCGAATAAAAATACAACTTTGGCTGACGGTGCAATCGAGGGGTGGCGTCGTTGCGGGCGGAGGATGGCGATTCGATACGGCAGACGGCTCAGGCAATTCTGTCAGGAGTTCGGCGTTAGCTATCACTCAATGTTCAGCGAACTCAACGACGACCTGCGGCGAGTAATTCTATACGGGACGACTGATAAGGACGAGGAGAAATACGGGGCGGACTTCGAGGGTGTGGTGCCGTCGCTACTCCACAGATTTAAGGTTACCGAGAGCGATTATGTAAAACGGAGGATAATGTCGTATATGAGCGAGCAGTCCTGTCCTGAATGCAAGGGTGCGCGCCTACGACCTGAGGCACTCTCCATCAAGATTTGGAATAAGAATATCCTCGAAGTTACGCGGATGACAATCGAGGATGCACTCGGATTTTTCAAGGGGCTGAAATTATCGAAAGAGGAACAGGTGATAGCGCGGATGGTTTTGAAAGAGGTAGTTGGTCGGTTAGGATTTTTAGCAAATGTGGGGTTGTCGTATCTGACTTTAGACAGACAGAGTTCGACGCTCTCAGGCGGGGAGGCACAGAGGATACGGCTCGCCTCGCAGGTCGGGAGTGGGCTCGTGGGCGTGTGCTATGTTTTGGACGAGCCGACGATTGGACTGCACGAGCGGGATAATAAGCGATTGCTCGAGACGTTGGGTCGGCTAAAGGCGATAGGGAATACCGTCATCGTGGTCGAGCACGACGAGGCGACGATAAAGGCGGCGGATTGGATAGTGGATGTGGGCGAGGGGGCGGGGGCGCACGGGGGCGAGATAATTGCGGAGGGGGGTGTTACGGATATTGTGGCGAGCAGACGTTCCGTTACGGGCAAATATTTGTCGGGCGAACTCGAGATACCATTGCCCAAGCAGAGGCGAGAGGTGCGGATAAATTATTGTTTGGAGGTGAAGGGCGCCGCCGAGAACAATCTGAAAAAGATAGACGTGAAGTTTCCGCTCGGCTGTTTTATCTGCGTTACGGGCGTGAGCGGCTCGGGCAAAAGCACCCTCGTTGACGAGATTTTATACAAAGCCCTCGTCCGCAAACTCCACGGTGGCAAGGAAAAGCCAGGCGTCCACAAAGGCATCGACGGCACCGCCAATATCGACAAGGTAATCGTCATCGACCAATCCCCAATCGGCAGAACCCCACGCTCAAATCCCGCCACCTACACCGGCGTCTTCGATGAAATCAGGCATCTCTACGCATTAACGAAAGAGGCAAAATCCAGGGGTTACAAAGTAGGGCGCTTCAGCTTTAATGTACGTGGCGGTCGCTGTGAGTCATGCGAAGGGCAAGGCACAAAAATTATCGAGATGCACTTCCTCCCAGACGTCTATGTAACTTGCGAAGAGTGCAAGGGCAGGCGCTACAACCGCGAGACGCTCGAAATAAAATACAGAGGGAAAAATATTGCAGAGGTGCTCGATATGTCTGTTGAAAGCGCTATGGGATTTTTCGCCAACTTCCCCAAGATTATCAGAATGCTCGAGACGCTCTATGCAGTCGGGCTGGGCTATATTGCATTGGGACAATTCTCTACCACGCTCTCAGGCGGTGAGGCACAGAGGATTAAATTGGCGACAGAACTCGGCAGACCTGCATCAGGACACACGTTCTATATCTTGGACGAGCCGACTACTGGGCTTCACTTTTCAGACATCTCGAAACTCATAAAGGTCCTGAACCGTTTAGTCGATATTGGGAATACCGTAGTCGTCATAGAACACAATATGCACGTCATAAAAGGGGCGGACTGGATAATCGACTTGGGACCAGAAGGAGGAGAAAAAGGCGGGGAGGTTGTATCAGCAGGCAGACCTGAGGATGTGGTAAAAAACTCTCACTCATATACAGGGGAATTTTTGAGAGATTATCTAAATCATAAGACAAAGCAAGATGACAGACAGCTTGACAAGAGACCGCCCACTCTGATATATAATGCGTAGGGTGATTATAAGATTGTAAAATTTAAAGATTGAAAGATTAATCTTTAATCTGTAATATTAGAATCTGTAGTCAAAAGAAAAGGAGAAAATTATGGTTAGAGACCGCTTCGCTTTTTCGGTTCTGTTTGCGATTGCCATTCTCGTCGGCTGTGATGGAGACAGTCAATCCGACTCTGCGGGTAAGGACGTCTCTCTCCAGAAAACATCATCTGATGTAGCTCTCGAGCGCGAGAAATATATCCGAGAAAATATCACCCGCATCGCAGAGAGTTCGTTCCCCGACAAGGTAGGTCTTACCTGGCAAATCCACCGCTTCGAGCATCGCGGAATAATCACCTTCGCAGAAGTGGAGCCGCAGCCATCCACAGTCGG
>MHYJ01000008.1:0-7889 GCA_001828445.1 Planctomycetes bacterium RBG_16_43_13 | reverse complement strand
CTCGCCGCCTGCTACGCGTTCGATAAGGGCAGATGGACGTTACTCTTCACAGACCCGCAGTTCACCCTCCCACTTCCTCAAAATATGTAGATTCCGGATGATTGATAATGCCTAAAATCGAGATAGTAAATCGGCAGAGCAAATTCAGGATTAACAGAAAAGATATAATTCGCGCTGTAGAACTTGTGCTTGGCAGTGTGAGGCGTAAAAGCGCAGGAGTGAACGTCGTTTTCATAGATAATAAGACCATAAAAAAGTTGAATCGTCAGTTCCTCCGCCACGATTATATCACAGATGTCATCGCCTTTCCGTTTGATGATGGCGGGCTTTTAGGTGATGTAGTCGTCTCGGTCGAGAGGGCGTCGGATGAGGCGAGACGTCGTGGAATTACCACAAGAGAGGAAATTCTCCGCTACGTCGTCCACGGCGTCCTGCACCTCGTCGGCTATAGGGACAAACGTCCTTCTGATAAAAAACGTATGTGGGCGAGACAGGAGGAGATAGTAGAGAAAATCAAAAGTAAAAGTGCAAAATTATAGATAGGACTGTATAAATTAGTGAGATTAAACCCTACTGTGCGAAATACACCTCTATATCCTTGCCGGGTATGAGCGTCCGTTCGGGGGTTAGTATCTTTTTCCCGCAGCCGTAGCAGGGAATCGCGGCGCCGGGGTGGAACATCACGACGTTGTATTGTGTGTCGCAGGTAGGGCAATAGACGATTAGCCCTAATTGGTGGGAGAGGATTTCACGGATTTGTTTCGGGGTAATGAGTCCTAACTTCGCCATTATATCTCCGAGCCGCATCATTGTCTGGCTACTTATTTTGTGTTGTAGAGTGAGGCAATCCTCAAGTTCGTCCTCTGTGAGAAAATGGAGCCGAACGGCGATTTTGCCGAAGAGGTTGTCCTCGTGTTCCTCTCTCTGTTTGGTTTTGCGGCTGACTGCGGAGGAGAATCCCTTCCGTTTTTTTCTTATCATAGGTGGTTAAGCGAATTATCCATTATATAACTTTCTCCGGGCAAGGCAAATTCCCGTGATGCTTTTTGCATCTTTAATCTTGCCGTTCAATGCCATCTCGTATGCTTTTTTGAATGGGAGGCGGATGGGGGATATGCATTCATCTTTATCGGCAGTGTGGGAGGACGTCTTCGTGAGTCCTGTAGCGAGGAAGAGGTGCATTTTTTCTGTGCAGAAGCCGGGGGCTGAGAAGAATTCTCCCAACTTTACGAATTTTGCCGCCCTGTAGCCAATCTCCTCCTGAATCTCCCTCTTGGCACATTTGAGTGGGCTTTCGCCTTTCTCGAGTGTGCCTGCGGGGATTTCGTAGATGGTGCCGCCTGCGGCTAAACGGAATTGTTTTATGAGCATAACGTCGCCGTTCTCGAAGACGGGGACTATAGCCGCCGCACCGGGATGTTCTATTATGTTTAATTCTGTCTTAACGCCATTCGGCAGGATGCAGGATTTGGTTGTGAGCGTGAAGACCTTGCCGCGAAAGACCTCCCGTCGCTTTGTTATTTTGAAGGGCATAGGCGCTATATAGCATAAGGGCGAGGGCGTTTCAAGAGTTTAGGCGACTTTGTAACAGTTCAATTTTATTTGACATTCCGTCTTTTTGGTGTATAAATTAAATGGTAGTAAGTTAGTTCTTTGACAGTATTATTTTTTTAGTGAAAGGGGGTGAAAAGATATGTTAGTGCTAAAGAAAAGTGGGCACGGGTCAGCAGGTATTAGTTTGGTAGAGTTAGTAGCCGTAATAGTAATCATAGGTATATTAGTTGCTATATTACTACCAGGAGGAAGACCAATACGCGACCACCGTTCTAATCGTGAAGCTTGTATGGGTAATTTGGCGAACCTCTATAAAGGAGTGGTTACCTATATGTCTATATACGGAGGTCAATATAAATCGCCGCCAGCTGATGCTAATGGAGAAATGAGAGGTAGCGCCCTATGGGTAAAACTATGCACCAACCCAACGGATATTCTTGAACAAGACAATAAAGGTGCAAACTCCGACATACTTATATGTCCTGTCGGTAATGTTACCCATAGTTATATGGGGCCTGCTAATGGTTGGAGCAAGGCGAAGAAGTATGTTGGTTCCGATAGGATGGGCAATCATCCTGATGGTGGTGGCAATGCACTTATGAAAAACGGTGCAACTATGCGAATCGACTCAGATGTAGAATTAGCAACGGTGCAAAGTGAACTTGCCCCGTAGTGTAACGCAATAAACAGAAAGCCCCAGCGGTATGTTCATATTGCTGGGGTTTTTTATTAGCCAGTGTGATTTTGAGCAGTTATAATTCCCAATTTCTTTACTTTTTACGCTGATTTTATTACAATACCCCCTGTCATTTTTTGCTTTTCGAGCGGTTCACTGATAGGAGTTTGGATAATTTGTTTTAGAGAGGTGGCTATTTACCCCGTTAGAAAGCCCCACTCCTTGGGGTGGGGGAAGAATCTTTCTAACGGGGTTTACTAAACCATTATGACCACGGAGACATTAAATATAAAGGCACACTCCATAGAGGAGGAGATGAAGGATTCCTACCTCAACTACGCTATGAGCGTGATTGTCGCTCGCGCCCTGCCGGATGTTAGAGATGGGCTAAAACCCTCGCAGAGGAGGATACTGATAGCGATGAACGACTTGGGTTTAGGTCCGCGGGCGAAATCTAGGAAGTGCGCAAAGATAGCAGGCGATACATCTGGTAACTACCACCCACACGGTGAGCAGGTGGTCTATCCTACTCTCGTCCGAATGGCTCAGGATTTCGCTATGAGATACACCCTCGTAGAGGGGCAGGGGAATTTCGGCTCCATAGATGGCGACCCGCCTGCGGCGATGCGATACACAGAGGCGCGTATGACCGAATTCTCGATGCTGATGCTTGAGGATTTGGATAGGAATACCGTTGACTTTGCCCCAAACTATGACGAGACGAGAGAAGAGCCGAAGGTTCTGCCGTCTGCATTCCCAAACCTTATTTGTTGTGGTTCGTCTGGCATAGCGGTCGGTATGGCTACATCAATACCACCGCATAATCTGTCTGAGGTCTGCGACGCTATAATAAAGTTGATAGAGAATCCTGCACTGTCTGTTGTTGAGATAATGAGATATATAAAAGGTCCTGATTTCCCAACCGCTGGAATAATCTGTGGACTACAGGGTTTGAAGGATGCATACGAGACAGGGAAGGGGCATATTACGTTGCGCGGTAAGGTAGCAATTGAGGAAAAGGAGAAAGGGAAGCGTGAGTCGGTAATAATAACAGAGATACCATACAACGTAATTAAGGCAAAGTTGATAGAGCAGATAGCACAACTTGTAAAGGATGACGTTCTGCGCGGTATATCCGACATACGAGATGAGAGCGATAAAGAGGGCATTCGCATAGTCATAGAAATTAGTAGGGGTGAAGATGCTAATGTAGTAGTTAATCAACTCTACGATAGGACGCAATTGCAGGGGACGTTTGCGATTATAATGATAGCCCTCGTCGGCAATAAACCAAAACTCTTAAACTTGAAGGAGGTTTTGGAATTATGGAGAGACCACAGGATTGACGTGATTCGTAGGCGGACGCGCTTCCTACTTGAGAAGGCAGAAGCGGAGGTTCATATTCTTGAAGGACTTGCAAAGGCACTCGACTTTATAGACGAGGTAATTGCTATAATAAAGAAGTCGGAGAGCCCTGCCGCCGCCGCTAAGGCATTGATAGAGAGGTTCCAATTCTCTGAGATACAGGCAGAGCATATCTTGAAGATGACGTTACAGCGGCTTACCAATCTCGAACAGGAAAAGATACGTAAGGACTTAGACGAACTGCTCGAAAAGATTATAGAGTATAAAACCATCCTCGCAGACGAGAAGCTCATCCTCGACATAATTCGTGAGGATATCTATGAGATGAAGGAGAAATTCGGTGATAAGCGTAGGACAGAGATATCGGTAGAGGAGGCGAAGGACTTCCACATAGAGGAACTAATACCGGAAGAGGATATGGTAGTTACTCTTAGCCACGGTGGCTATCTGAAACGAGCTCCCCTTACAGCATATCGCAAACAGAAACGCGGGGGGAAGGGCATAATAGGTGCTGAAACGAAGGAAGAGGATTTAATAGACCATATATTTGTGGCGTCAACTCACGATTACATAATGTTTTTCACAGAGATAGGAAGGGTATACAAACTCAAGGTCTACGATATACCTGAACTGCCGCGCACATCTAAAGGGCGGGCTATTGTGAATGTTCTTGAGATGAAGGAGAAGGAAGGGAAAATCGCTGAGGTAGTGGCGATAAAGGATTTTTCTAAGGGCTACCTATTCTTCGCAACTAAAAGTGCGCTGGTAAAGAAGACGGAACTTACTGAATACGATCACGTAACGAAGTCAGGCAAGGGTGCAATATCTTTAGAGACAGGAGATAAACTAATAGGAATAGGTGTAACTATAGGAGAGGATGAGATAATGCTTGGCACTGCTGATGGTGTTGCGGCACGTTTCAAGGAGACGAGGGTCCGCTCAATGGGTAGGACTGCATATGGTGTGAAAGGGATGAAATTTAAGAACCAGGGTGATTCTGTGGTGGATATGGTTATAGTTGATAAAAATGCCACATTATTAACAATATGTGAGAACGGTTTTGGCAAGAGGACTACCTTCGACGAGTATCGGCTCACAGATAGGGGGTCGCAGGGTGTTAAGAATATAAAGACAGAGGGTAGGAATGGTAAGGTTGTCTGTATGAAGGCAGTGAAAGAAAGTGATGAAATAATTGCCATTACGCAAAAAGGTATAATCATACGGACGCCTGTAAAGGATATAAGATTGGCTGGTAGGGGTACATCAGGAGTAAAGGTTATAAACCTCGAGGAAGGTGATAAGGTGGTCTCTATAGCGCGTGTGGAGACAGAAGAGGTGTAATGTTTCTGTTATCATTTACATTTAGAGGACTTGTTATTTTCCCCTTGACATTTTATTAGCTAAAAAGCATACTTCCTCAAACAATTTTGTAGTTTTTATGATAGAAGATGACAAACTAAATAGAGATGGCACGGCTGATGATGTCTATACAGGGGAGGGTTTAGAAGGTGATAGTTCTAAATGGGTTCAGATATTTCAATTTGTTCTTATACCATTAGGAATTGTAATGATTATGGTGATTCTCTTTATAGGGTTAAACTGGCTCTTCTCCGACACGCAGAGTATTAATGAACTTGTAACGAGCGACCTAAAATCGAGAAGTCCTGTCAGACGCGGTATAGCCGCTATGCGGTTAAAAGATAAACTTTTAGCTGATGATAAACTGCGAGAAGATAAAGCACTCTTGAAGGAGGTAATAGATGCATTTAAGAGCGAGCAGGATATAGATACTAAGAAACTGTTAGCTGTTATTTTCAGGGTGTTTATGAGTGAGGATGCTGTGCCTGTATTAGTTGATACCTTGAATGATGAAAAAGTAGATAGTAGAGTAAAGATAGAATGTATTGGTGCCCTTGGTGCTATAAATAGTAAGACCGCGGTTCCTACACTTATCAATCTATTAAGTGATGATGATAGTGGTATTAGAAGTTCTGCCGCTATAACTTTAGGGTATTTACAGGATGCCTCTGCTATTGAGCCACTGAAGACGAAGCTAAAAGATGGTCAAGAGGATGTAAGGTGGAACTCCGCTCTTGCTTTAGCTAAATTTAAGGACAACTCTTGCAGGGAAATGCTATATAAGATGCTTGATAGACAATATGTATCTACTATATCGAAGGAAGATTACCTGATAGAATATACTATAGGCAATGCAATCAGTGCGGTGTATATACTTCTGAAGGGTAGGTCGAAAACACCTACAACGGCAGAGCAAAACAGTGTTAAAGACAACGACTTTATAGATAGGATTACCTCTCTAAGTAAAAACGACTCGAGTTTGAAGGTAAGGGGGCTGGCAATAAGCGCCCTTAAGGAGTTAACGGAATAGCACCATCTGGTATACTGTTTAATTTGTGAGGATGAAATTATATGGTTGATGTGAGTAATGCTGAGGTGAAAAAGCCACAACCACAAAAGTTCGAGTATGTCTCCGAGTATATGGGAAAGGTTACGAGGAGGTCATTTTTACTTTCCTGGGCTGGCTTGGCGTGGTCAACATTTACACTTGGTAGTTTGGCTGGGACATTAGCAAGTGCCAGATTTATGTTTCCAAATGTGCTATTTGAGCCACCACCTTCATTCAAGGTCGGCAAACTTGATGATTTTGCACCTGGTGTAGATGAGAGGTTTAAGCAATCTCAAGGTATCTGGATTATTCGTGAGCAGACGAGGGTGTATGCCTTGCTGACTGTTTGCACACACTTGGGTTGCACACCGAACTGGTTATCTGGCGAAGCAAAATTCAAGTGTCCCTGTCACGGCAGTGGTTTCAGGATGAGCGGAGTGAACTTTGAGGGACCTGCCCCAAGACCGCTTGAGCGGGCGAAGATTTATATAGACCCCTCAGATGGCCAAATCATAGTTGATAAGAGCAAGAAATTTCAATATGAGAAGGGGCAGTGGGATGACAAAGAATCGTTTATAGATTTATCATAGCGGCTGTAGGATTCCTATAAAAGGAGTGGATTGGGATGGCGAGAAAAGGTGAATTTGGGCAGATTTGGGATTATATAAAGAATACACAATTGTGGCGATCTGTAATGCGTCACGGCACACCAAATACGCCGCGGAATAGGTCGCTCGCCGTATTATCGAACTTAGTCCTTCATCTACACCCCATAAGATTGCGTAAATCAGCCCTGCGAGTCAGATATACGTGGTGTATGGGAGGGCTTACATTCTTCCTATTTTTGGTGGAGACAATAACAGGGTTGCTACTAATGTTCTATTATAGACCGACCGCTGAATTTGCCTATGTAGATATAAGTGACCTTAGGTATCATGTTCCGATTGGCATAATGAGGGAGATTCATAGGTGGGCTGCGCACGCTATGGTTATATCTGTGTGGCTACATATGATGCGCGTCTTTATGACCGGTGCATATAAACCACCTCGTGAGTTTAACTGGGGTATTGGTGTTATATTGCTTGTTTTAACGTTATTGTTAAGTTTTACTGGTTACCTCCTTCCTTGGGACCAGCTTGCAATGTGGGCTATTACGGTTGGGACAAATATGGCTCGTGCTACACCGTTTTTAGGACACGAAGGACCTGGCGCGGCTTTTATAACCCTGGGCGATATAAATTTAGTTCACGCGGCAAGTGATGTGAGGTTTGCATTATTAGGTGGACGCTTTGTTGGGGCGCCTGCACTGCTTAGATTTTATGTGCTTCACTGTGTTGGTATACCACTCGTCGCATCCTTCCTTATGGCATTACATTTTTGGAGGGTGCGCAAGGATGGTGGTATTTCCGGACCTTTATGATTGCTAACTCTCGATACTTGAGCAACTTATGCCAGATGCATTAAAGGAGACAATAAATGGGCTATTTAATCCTACTATTTTTGTATGCGTAGGCACTATCCTGTTTTTCCTTGCCATAATATTCTATCGTGTTTGGACTAAGCCGGTAGCAGCTCTTGCCATAGCGATTGTGTTTACATCAGGCCTCCTAATTAGTATGACCGATAAGAACTTTTTCATTATAGTGAGTAAGCCGGACAATGTGCCTATTATAGGTCTTATTTACCTTGTAGGATTTTTTACGTGGCTCTCACTCAGGCAGGCGGCTATAAATGATGAGCGTTTGGAGAGGGGGCTACCACCTCGTGAGGCGGAGGAGACAAACGATAGGGTTCTCGTATGGCCCGACTTGGTTTACATAGAACTTATAAGTATGATTATCCTTACAGTAGTTCTTATTATCTGGTCGATTGAGTTAAAGGCACCAC
>MHYJ01000007.1:18193-19318 GCA_001828445.1 Planctomycetes bacterium RBG_16_43_13 | reverse complement strand
ATTTGCCTCTCTTGTAGATGATAGCAAATATAAACATCCTGACCGCCCAGTCCACTATCATCATTATCCACACACCCTGAAGCCCCATCTTGAAGTATATGCCTAATATATATGATAACGGCACCCTGATAAGCCAAATTCCCAAACTATTCACATAGAAGATACTCTTCGTATCGCCTGCTCCCCTCAATGCCCCTGTATAGACCTGCGACAACGCCATAAACGGCAACTCTAACGCAACTATGGCGAGGCAAAGTCCCCCCAATCTTATCACCTCTGGTTCGTTAGGAACAAAAATCCATACCAACGTCTGGGGAATAAATAAAAACAGTAGCGCCGGCACCAGCGAGAGCCACGTTATCAATCGGGCTGATTCTCTAAAACTAAACTCCGCATCCTGAGGTCTTCGCGCACCTAACGCCTGCCCAATCATAGTTGAACAGGCAATCGCAAACCCGCCGAACGGCATATACGCTATCGACTCTATACTCATCGCTGTCCTATGTGCCGCCAACGACACCTCTCCTAATGTCGTAACAATTTTCACATACAGGAGAAAGCCCGCGTGTGCCACAAGCGGCTCGATTGCCGCATATATCGCTACATTAAATAATCTCTTCGCGGACTCATAGCTCACTAACGCAAACGACCGTATCCTGATGCGGATTGCCGACCCCGCACTAAACAAGAAGAAAAATAGGATAACCCCCTCTACGAAATACGATATCGCAGTAGCTACACCTGCACCCACTACCCCAAGTTCAGGAAAACCGAATTTGCCGAATATCAGTACATAGTCCCCTATCACGTTCAGCACATTCGCAAAGAGCGCCACATACATCGGCGTCCTCGTATCCCCCGCCCCCCTCAGGATAGCACTACATACCAACTCTATAAGCAGAAACGGTATCGCAAACGCATTCACCATCAGATATTGCTTAGCCAACACACTCGCCTGCGGCTGGTCTGCCACCTCAAAAAATCCTACAAGATATGGAAGTAGCAGTAGAGCAACTACAGCCGATAGGATACCCACCACAACCGCCGCCGCAAGAGACGTAACCGCCTCCTGTTCCTGCTTGCGTTTATCCTTCTCCCCCGTCGCCCTCGCTACGGTAGCAATAG
>MHYJ01000007.1:17508-18140 GCA_001828445.1 Planctomycetes bacterium RBG_16_43_13 | reverse complement strand
ACATAACAGGTCCCACTATAGCCACAGATGCGAGTGCGAGTTTCCCCACCCGACCTAACATAAAAATATCCACATAAACCATCAGCGTCTGCATCAGGTTCTGTAGAATGATAGGCCAGGAGAGTTTGAGAATCTCTTTTCTGAGCTTGCTACGTTCTTCTGATGTCAATGTTTCGCCTCGCTACCTGTCAATATCTGAAACAACGCTACCAATAAAAACTATATTGTCAATAAAAACAGATACTGATAGAACACCACAGAAGTGAAAATTATTCAATATTGGCTACTAACCTTATACTACCTCGCCATCACTGCGCCCTTCTTCAGTTCGTCCGCCACCATATCGCCGATGACGTTCGTGGGGACACCGCTATCGGCGGCGATGGATTTTATTCGCCTCGACGAGAGGAGGGAAATCACAGCGGTCTCGACTCTGTCCGCCGCCTCGACCTCGCCTAAAAATTTCAGCATCATTCCGACCGCCTCTATTGTGGCGAGCGGGTTCGCCTTGCGAAGTCCTCTATACTTCGGTGCGGAGCCGTGAATTGGCTCGAACATAGATACCCTCCCTGGGTGGATATTCCCGCCTGCGGCGATGCCGAGCCCGCCCTGTAGGACGGCGCCGAGGTCAG
>MHYJ01000007.1:0-17399 GCA_001828445.1 Planctomycetes bacterium RBG_16_43_13 | reverse complement strand
GGGGGATTCTCTCGCAACCTCTTCAAAAGTTCGGCGCCAGAGGTCGTGTGCCTGAATGGCGTTCGCCTTATCGCAGAGGGTGAGTTTTTTTCTCTTCCTATTTTTGGCAAGTTCGAATGCGTATCTGATGATGCGCTCTGTGCCTTTACGTGTGTAGATGGCGCCCTGGAATGCGACCTCGGAGGGAGTGCCTTTTTTGAAGAATGTCGCACCGCCGGTATAGACGTCCTCCGTATTTTCGCGGACGACGATGATGTCGATATCTGCGGGCTTTCTATCTTTTAGCGGGCAGATGTGTTCGGAGTAGAGTTTTATGGGGCGGAGGTTCACGTAGAGGTCGAGGTCGAGGCGGAGTTTGAGGACGATGCCGCGTTCGAGGACGCCCGTCTCGATGCGCGGGTCGCCTATTGCACCTAATAAAATTGCGTCCATATCCTTCATCTCGCGGAGTGCGGAGTCGGGCAGGATTTCTCTCGTCTTTAGGTAATGGTCTGCGCCGAAGGGGTAATCTTTCAGGTTGACTGTGAAGCCGTAGATGTCGGAGAGGGTTTTCAGGATTTTCAAGCCCTCTGCTACGACCTCGGGACCGATTCCATCTCCAGCTATGACGGCTATGTCGAATTCTCTAACCATTTGAGACCCTCCTTTTCAAATAAAGAATTTTTGTTCCTTCTCCAGAAATTTTTTGCTCTAAGATTTTTTGGGGAGAACACTTTAGCAGCGAATTGGTTATCATATTTTTCACGCAACATATTTAGGTGGCGATTCTTTTTCTCACATAAGACATCAATCCATCGGAATTTATTATCTCCCGTAAGAAATCAATTCTCTATGCCAAGTTTCATTTTCTTTTTCACATAAGGCATCAGTCCGCCCATATTTATTATCTCCTGCAGGAAGTCCGGGAACGGGACGGAGCGGGCGGTCCTGCCTGTGGTGATATTTTTAATGGTGCCGCTTGACAAATCTACCTCGACCTCGTCGCCTTCGTTGAGATTATCCACTGCCTCTGGTGACTCGAGGATAGGCAGACCGATGTTTATCGAGTTCCTGAAAAATATGCGGGCGAAGTTTTTTGCTATTACGCAGGAGATGCCCGCCGCCTTGATAGATATGGGTGCCAACTCCCGCGAAGAGCCGCAACCGAAATTAGTCCCTGCAACGATTATATCACCCTGCTTTATCTTCTTAGTAAACTGTGGATCCAAATCCTCAAGGCAGTGCTTCGCTAACTCTTTAATATCAGTTATATGACAATACCTGCCTGGTATTATTACATCAGTATCTACGTTTGAGCCATACTTCCAAACCCTGCCGCGAAGAGCCATTATTTTATCCCCACAGTTGCTGTATTATGCGTTACCACTTCTTCTGGATGCACAATTTTACCAGCGATTGCTGATGCCGCCGCTACCGCTGGGTTAGAGAGATATGTAGAGGCATTTACATGCCCCATCCTGCCAACAAAATTTCTATTAGTAGTAGATAGACACGTTTCATTCCCTGCCAAGACACCCATATGCCCACCTACGCAGGCACCGCAGGTTGGGGTGCTTACTGCTCCACCTGCTTCAACAAACTTCTGGACTATACCTTCATTGAGGGCTTGTAGATACACCTCCTGACTGCCTGGGACGATGAGGAGGCGGGTATGTGGGCTGACCTTCCTGCCATTCAGAATATTCGCAGCGATACGAAGGTCTTCTATTCTACCATTGGTGCAACTGCCAATGAAGACCTGGTCAAGCTTGATATTGCCCAACTTACTTAGCGGGACAACTTTATCAGGTGATGGCGGACAGGCAATCATCGGCTCAAGCCCCTCTACATTTAGTTCATATATTTTCGCATAGTTGGCATCCAAATCATTTATAAAAATATTTGCTGGGCTACTAAATTGTGTTCCATTGTTTCTGAAGGCATCTAAAAATTTCTCGACCCTTTCGTATCGCCGCTTCGCTATTAAACTTTCTTCATCAGAGGCATCTGTTATCCGCATCCGCTTCTCGGCGACGCGGCTCAAGAACTCAATCACTTTCTCGTCCGGCTGGATGACACCGACCTTCCCACCCATCTCCGCAACCATATTAGCAAGTGTTAGCCGCCCCGTCATTGTAAGATTTTTCACCGCAGAGCCCGCATACTCGACCGCACGATATCTCGCCCCATCTATCCCGACCTGCCCTATCGCAAAAAGAATCAAATCCTTCGCCGCAGTCCACTTGCCAGGCGTCCCATTGAACACAATCTTAATCGTCTCGGGAACCTTGAGCCAAATTTCTCCTGTGATAAATGCCGCCGCCATATCAGTCGAGCCGACGCCCATTCCTAAAGCCCCCAACGCACCATAAGTTACCGTGTGCGAATCGCCGCCGATTATGAGCGCCCCAGGCAGCACCAGCCCTTCGTCAGGTAAAACCACGTGCTCAATCCCACCACGTCCCACCTCGAAGTAGTGTGGAATCTCCTGCGCCCGCACCCACTCACGAATCTTCTTACATATCTCTGCTGTGCGGATATCCTTAGCAGGCGTGAAATGGTCAGGAACGATTGTAATTTTATCTGGATTGAAAACCCTTTTAGCACCGACCTTCTCGAATTCCTGAATCGCTACGATTGTGGAGAGTTCATTACCGAGGATTAAATCGACCTTCGCCTGTATTATTTCGCCCGGCTTTACTTTCTTTCTACCACAGCGGACAGCCAGGATTTTTTCTACGAAATTCATTTGGCGCGCTTTATAGTTTTTAAGTTTACATCCAGTAGCCTATTTAATCTAAAAACCACTTACAGTTTAGCACTCCCTCCTTATATTGCAACAACAATTCTACTCAAATTACTCCGCAGTTTCAATCCAAAATGTGTCTTCCGCATAAATAAAAAAGTGCCAGATGCATTAATTGTATCTGGCACTCTTTAATCCACACCCGATTTATTTATTACAGGTGTTACCCTTACAGTTCTTCTTGTATGCATCCACCTCTTTCTCCGTCAGCGACACGAGGACCGCTTTACCATTCTTCTGAAATTTTACCTTGTCCTCCCTTGCGAGCCACCCTAATGCCAAGTGGGCAAGTTTCTCATCCCCACAATCGCAAAGCTTGGAAAGATTATTGAACGGTACTACCCCTTCTTTACCTAATGTGCTCCAGAGTTTGCCGGCTGTCTCACCGATTTGATTTCTGAACATACTACCTCACCCCCTTTCGCTTCCTTCCCCTATCACCGATACTACTAATAAAGAGTAATTGTAACTTTGCAGAGGAATAAAGTCAATAGCAAGTGAGAAAAAATTGCCCCTTCTTGACAAAGAGGAGGGACACCCCAATAGCTCTATTTTATTGGGGTTGGGAATTTTGCATTTTCTCTTTAGCCCTCTCGATAAAGGGCTGGAGCTTGTTCTTGCGGGACGGCTCTAACTCCACCACCATCCCCCAATCGGCAACAGCTCCTGTATAATCACCGAGGAGATATTTCGTATTCGCTCTTGAGAAATACACATCCGCACGGGTGGGGTCGAGGGCGAGCACCCTATCGTAGTCAGCGATTGCTCCCTTGCTATCGCCTGACTCGTCGCGTGCATCCCCTCTTGCCACATATCCGTCCACATAGTTTGGATTTAGTTCAATCGCCTTATCATAGTCCACCATCGCACCATTATAGTCGCCAAGTTTATATTTCGCATCTGCTCTTTTGTGATACACTTCCTCATAGTCCTGATTGGACGCTATAATCCTGTCGAGGTCCGCAATGGCACCGACATAGTCGTGGTGGCTCATCTTTTCTACCGCCTGATTGTAATATACAGAAGCTGGCTTATTATCTGAGCCGTTACTATTCTGTGGATTAAGAGACATAGTGCTAAAATATAATAAATCGTTGCCGTGTGGTCAAGAGAATGGATAAGTTTCTTTCCAGGATTCAGAATACAAAATATAAACTATATTTATTAATTCCCCTTGACAGCATCATAAAAATAGTGCATTCTTAATCAACGTTTCATTTTTCTGATGAACATTGCTTATAAGGAGGCATTATGAGAGGCATATTGATAGTAGCAACATTAGCAGTATTGGGGGTTGCGGGATACCTAATTTTATCTACCAGCGGCAATAGAAAAGCATACGAGGACGAAATCTCTCCTAATCTGTCGAAGCAGGAGATAACACCGCAAACGCCACTTACTCCAGAGCAGAAAACGTTACAGACACCGCCTCCAGCAGAACAGAAAACACCACAACAACTACCCCCTAAAGAGGATAGCGATTTCGTGAAGGCATATCGTTCAGGGCTTGATTTTGTATCAAAGGGAATGCCATACGAGGCGAGGCAGGCATTCACGACAGCGTATTGGGGAGATATCTCTGAGGATATGAGGCAGGTTGCTAAACAACAAATGATAGTGATAAATGCGAAGTTGATTGCATCTAAGGACGAACTCCGCGACTCAGAGGTATACGAGGTGAAAAGTGGCGATGTGCTGGCGAAGATAGCAAAGAAATTTCCAGGCACTACAGCAGGACAAATTAGATTAGCGAATGGACTTGCAGGCGATATGATACACCCTGCACAGAAGCTAAAGATACTAAAGGGTAAATTTTCCATATATATCCAGAAATCTAAATTTAACCTACAACTCCTCTACGATGGCTCCGTAGTAAAGGAATATAAGATAGCGATAGGCAAGGACGAAGAAACGCCGACTGGGAAATTCACGATAGAGACGACAGAGAAAAATCCTACTTGGTATATGACGGACAAAAAAACAGGGAAGAAGGAGGCGATAAAATACGGCGACCCGCGGAATATATTGGGCGACAGATGGATGGGATTTAATAAACCAAATAGCAGTTACGGCATACACGGGACGACCGATGATGCGAGCATCGGAACGCGAGCATCTTCAGGGTGCATACGTATGCACAATAACGATGTGATAGAACTGTATGAAATAATTCCTTCTGGAGCAGATGTTACTATAAAAGATTAGTAAAATACTATGAGAAAATTCCATTTACTTGCGACAATTATAATAATTGGAACTATTTGCCTTGCACAGGATAAACCACCTGATAAGCCAACAACAGAGAAAATAACCGTCATAACAGGTGGAACTGTTTTTACAGTTACTAAGGGTATTATTAAAGAAGGTGTTATCTTCATAAAGGGCGGCAAAATCATCAAAGTCGACAGCCAACTTTTTAACAATATAGAGATCCCTGCAGATGCAAAGGTCATTAATGCATTTGGCAAATACATAATGCCCGGTATCGTTGATGCCCACTCCCATATGGGGGTATATTCCTGGCCTGCTGGCGACGATGGAAACGAGGCAACATCACCTATAACTGCACAGGTAAGAGCGGAGGATTCCATTGACTTGGCAGACCCTGCATTCAAGTATGCCCTTGCTGGAGGAGTTACCACTGTCCTAATTATTCCAGGAAGTGCGAACCTAATCGGCGGCGAGGGGGTGGTATTGAAACTCCGCGTAGGGAAACTGCTCGACGAGATGAAATTTAAGGATGCACCGCGCCAGCTAAAGATGGCACAGGGCGAGAACCCTAAGCGCGTCTACGGCTCACGCGGCCAGATGCCCTCTACGCGTATGGGTAACTTCGCAGTCCTCCGGGAAACATTTATAAAGACGAAAGAATACATACGTAAGTGGGAGACATACGAGAAGAAGATAGCCGACTACAAGGGCGAATTAGAGAAATGGGAGAAGTCAGGCGGTAAAGATGAAAAAGGCGAGGAGAAGAAAAAGCCAGAAGAGCCTACACCACCTGATAAGAATCTACAACTCGAGACGCTGGCGGATGTCCTACGCGGCAAACTCCGCGTCCAATGGCATTGCTACCGCGCAGACGAGATTGTAAATATGATTAAATTAGCGGACGAATTCGGCTTTAAGATTGCCGCCCTGCACCATGCATTAGACGCATACAAGGTCGCCGATGAAATTGCAAGGCAAAATATAGGAGTCGCCACTTTTGTTGATTGGTGGGGATTCAAGGTCGAGGCATTCGACGCAATTCCACAGGCACCAGCTATTTTGACAAATCATGGTGTCCGCGTAGTCCTCAAAAGCGACTCCGCCGATATGGGACAACGTCTTTACACGGAAGCCGCAAAAACAATCCGCTATGGTATGGCAGAGAATGATGCAATGAAAACTATAACCATAAATGCCGCTTGGGTTCTCGGTATAGACGATAAGGTCGGCTCAATCGAGGTAGGAAAAGACGCAGATATTGCCATTTTCTCCAAACACCCATTTGACGTATATACACTCTGTGAGATGACAATTATAAATGGAGAGGTAGTTTTCGATAGAAAGATAAACAGGGACTATTTCGGAGCTGTAAAGCAATGATAAATAAAACATGCTCATTTTCATTAGTATTCGTAGCCATAACTTACCTAATAGCTTGCAATCACGAAAGCCCTCCACAGCAGAATTCACATACAACATCAGCCACACCTAAAGTAATAGCAATAAAAGGTGGGCTTGTAAAAACAATGTGGATGGGCGATATCGACGGTGCTACCATCTTGATAAAGGATGGTATTATATCAGCAGTAGGTAAAGATGTTTCAATACCCAACGAAGCTCAAACCATAGATGCAAGAGGCAAGATTATTATACCGGGAATGATTGATTCAAATACACGCATAGGATTAGTGGAAATAGATGCTGTAAACATGACTGTTGATGCAGATGAAGGCGTAGACCCTATAACTCCACACGTAAGCGTAGTTGACGCGATAAATCCAGATAGCACACTAATACCAGTAAACCGAATAGAAGGTATAACAACTGTGATAGTTGCACCTGGCGAAGGCAACCTAATCTCAGGCACGAGCGCTCTCATTAATTTAGATGGACGGCTGGTTAGCGATATGATCATAAAGAGCCCACTCGCTATGCATATAAATTTAGGAAATCCTCCTAAGGATAGATATTCTTCTAAAAATATATTACAGACACGGATGGGCTTAGTAGCTAAAGCCCGAGAAATACTGACTAAAGCAAGGGAATATCTAAATAAAAAAGAGACCTACCAGAAGAGGACTACGGAATATAAGGCAGATCTTGGAAAGTGGCAAAAAACAGGTGGTAAGAACGAAAAGGGTGAGGAGAAGAAAAAGCCAGATGAGCCAACACCACCAGATACGGACGTAAAGTTAGAGGCACTCCTGCCTGTAATAAAAGGCGAGTTACCAGTAGTAATACGGGCTCATCGGTTGGATGATATACATACCGCTATACGGTTAGCTGATGAGTTTAAGCTAAAGTTAATCATCAGCCACGCGACTGAAGGATATAAGATTGCGAAGGATATAGCTGAGCGAAAGATACCCGTAATAATAGGTCCAATAAATACACAACCGGATAATTTCGAGACACTTGGGGCAACTTATGAGAATGCAGTAATATTAGCAAAGGCGGGGATAAAGATAGCAATACAGACAAACGACTCACATAATGTCCGTAATTTACCATTTATGGCTGGCCTGGCGGTTGCCTATGGATTAGACAGAGAAGAGGCGCTACGTGCTATAACTATAAACCCTGCCGAAATCTTCAGCGTGGCAGACAAAGTTGGTTCAATTCGCCCAGGTGCCTATGCAAATTTAGTAATATGCACAGATGACCCATTTCAGCCACGCAATCGCATAGAACACGTCTTCATAAAAGGCAAGGATATAGAGCTACGCAGTCGTCAGACAGAATTATACGAAAAGTATAAATAGTTCACTTACCTACGAGAACTGCTGATTAACTTATTCCATTTCTTTAAGATTTGTGGACTCAAATTTTTGCCTGTGAAATATCTATATTGTAACGATGCCTGACGTATAAACATATCAGTCCCATAAATAATAGTCGCCCCTGCCTTTTTTGCATCTCTTAGAAATCTCGTCTTTTTAGGTGTATAAACACAGTCAAGCACTATTGTATTCTTTCTAAATATTCGTCTATCAATAGGTGAGTTGTCTTTATCCGGATACATTCCAACTGATGTGGCGTTCACAACTATATCCGCATTTAATTCCAATACATCACCTAACATTAAATAGTTACAGCCAAACTCTTCTGCAAGCATCTTAGCTTGTTCAGGCGTTCTATTAGCTATCGTAACAATAGCACCGCTTTCAACCAACCTATATACGATAGCGCGCGCCGTACCTCCAGCACCTATAACCAGAGCATCTTTACCCTTCGGGTTGACACCAAACTTACATTTTATAGTATCTGATATTATATCTACCGCACTAACATCTGTATTATAGCCAACTAATTTACCATCCCTAACAACTATAGTATTCACGGCACCAATAGTGCTCGAAGCATCATCTAATTCATCTAAATACTTAATCACACCCTCCTTATGGGGAATTGTAACAGCGGCGCCACTTATTCCCAATACATCTATAACATCTTTTATCTTAGAAATGTCATCTATCAGAATAGGCACATAGATTGCGTTTATACCATCTCGCTTAAACGCACTATTAAAAATAATGGGACTTCTGCTATGAGAAACAGGATTGCCAAAAATCGCATAAATAGCAGTACTGTCCTTTATATCATTAACCCTATAGGTGTTAATCAGCTCGCTCAGAAGAAGCTGGCCTGATGCCGTCTTTTTATCTTTTGTAATGGCAGCATAGGTTAGAACACCTCCGAGCCGTTTATATAATATGCGAGAGGATACACCAAGTTCGCCCATAGGAAAAATAGTTGCTGGAACAGATACAGACCTCTGTAACTTTGCTAACGTTATAACATCGCCTATGGAGCGAGGCGTTACGGCTATCTTTATTATGTCAGGATTTAGCTCTGCCATCTTGTCAAATATAACTGCCAGATTATGCGGTATTGAGGAGGAATTATGGTATGAAAGGATTAACTTAGTGTTACCTCTATTAAAATCCTTATATGCCTTGAACTCTACATCTATGTATTCAGCACCAAGTGACACTGCCTCACGCAGGAGTGCTATCCTACTATCTTCGCTATCTTTATAGTTACCTCCTTCCCACAGGGGTCTAACAGTAACTACAGCAGGCAAGGACTTACGCTGTAAAATAAGTTTTAGATTGGGCTTCCTGATATAATCTAAGCGAATTTCTACCAGATCGGAGCCAAGTTTTTTTGCCTTAGATATAGCAGATAAAACCGCCTCGTTTGTTTTCTCCTGAATTACAGTGCATATCATAGATGGGATTATAAGATGTGTAAAGTGAAGGGGCAATAGAATTACTGGCTATACTGTTTCTTCCACCACGTCTCGAACTTTTGGAGTGCCTTGGTTCGTTCCTCTGTTATGCTATTAGGGTCATATCCAAAACTATCATTAGTTATAGCAGTAATATATTTCAGCGCCTTCGCTCTTATGTAGGATATTTCTGAATTAAGTTGTTCTAAAACTAATTTTATACTGTCAGGTGTATTTACGGAAGTAAGAAAGAATAAACACTTATCTTTTACCTCTAAATTTTCATTCACGTCCTCCAGTATTTTTTTTACTAATAGCGTTGCAGATTTTGCTTTTAATCTGCCAAGCGACCAGATTATTACGCTTTTCTCCCTCCAATTCTTTTTGACATCGAATGCTTTAATCAGCGATGCATCAGCATCTGTAATCTTTAATTTGCCAATTGCCTCCGCTGATGCAGTTCTTACATTTACGTCTTTATCCTGCAGTTTCTTTATTAAAGGATTACCACAACTTTTGTTACCTATCTCACCAAGTATTTCACATATAAGGGTATTACGACCATTAATTTGTACCTCTTCCTCTACAGCGTTTTCTTGTATCGCTATTAATATGGACTTTATCCTCCAAGCGATTTCTGGTGACACCTTTTTTATAACCACATCTAAATGTGGTTTAGCTACTGCACCTATAGCTATAATTCTCTGTGTGGCGGTATCCCGCTCTGCCCACTCCTCGTCAGATAGCTTACTTACAAGTTCCTCTATCCTTTCCTCCAAGCCGGGGTAGTAATCTGCTAATATATCCAATAGCTGAGGTATAACTATCTCACCTTTGGCAATAAGTAACAACTTGGCTTTTTGGGCTTTATCATAATCAGTAAGTTTCAGCTCTTCTATCAGTGACTTGACCCCATCCTTGCTATCTTTCTCTTGTGAGAGAAGAGGAGATGCCAACAGAAAAACAAAGTAAGATAAGACAACGTTCTTAATTATATACCCTTGGATTGACATCTATTGGAGTTTCTTGATATAAGCTACGAAGAGGGATTCTAACTCTTCTATACTACCAAATGACCGTATAAAATCTTCGTAACCGCCGCCACCATCTAACGCTTTTTTCATATATCCATTAAACTGCGACTTAAATCTACCATCTTCATAGTTCCTGAGGAAATAGACAAGTGCCCACGACTCCGCATAATACGCTCTGGCATCAGCTGATATTCTCCCCGCATCATCCTTATTAGAATAATACCATCCCCAAAAATCATCTATAGTGAACCTAACTAAATCACCCAACTTTACATACCTATCACTCGCTATAGCCGCCTTCGCATCATTTAACCTTTCCTTATTCACGTCTGTATTAATAACCATTTCACCAATACTTCCTCTGCTAAACTGTTCGAAGTAAGATGCAATGCCTTCATGTAACCACAGCATACTCAACGGTTTACGCACATAGCAATGCACTAACTGATGAGCTCCTTCGTGGAGTATATTAAAGTAGAGCCGTGCGTTATTATACACGAGGAGCCGTCTCTTTTTATACTCGTATACACCAGTCATTTCAGATGACAAACTTTTATTTCTTGTGTTAACAAAATAATTATCGAAGCTCTCTCTTGACCTAAAAACTACAACTAACAACACACCATCTGCCCCTGAGAGATTCAACTCTTTCCCAAACTCATCAAAGAAACTACGATATAGTGATGACAAAAGCTTATTACAATTTTCCATAATGGTCTCCACAGCGTAGGCATCGCTCCTTTCTACAGCTAAAAGGTATGGTTTATTATCAGCATTTGTAGAGAATCGAGGTCCAAACTCCTCATTTAATTTCCCTATAGCCCTACTAATTTGTGTTTCCCAAGATGTCTCTATCTTTCCAACCCCATCAACCGACTTATTAGGATTAGCTGTCTCATCACTACCACCTTTAGTGTTAGGTGTGTCTATTACTGTAATTGGTATCTTTGTTGGCTCAGATGATTTGTTACCCGCAAAAACTGATACTATAAAGTAGATTGATACAGCCACCACTATAACCCCTACTGCCGTTACAATATACTTCGGTTTCGCCAAAGTATTGATAACTTGTAAGAAAATTGACTCGTTCCTGCTTGTTGTAATAGAAGACGTATCAGGAACTATGAGAAGAGCTGTACATCCAACACACTCAAGTTCATCTCCAGGGGAACGTCCTGCAACATTATACTGCGCACCACAGTAAGGACACTTGAATATATACATTTATATACTTTCCCCCCTACTTACAGTAAAAGTTTAACACATATATAGCAGTTGTCAAGTGGTAAACGAAAAAATATTTACCTTATATTAAATAAATCGGCATTTATATAAAGTATCTATTATCCGTTCTGCCTATCCCAATTATACGGGATAGACGGGTCATTCCAAGGGAGGCGATATTCGTCGGGCTTACTATGATTGTAGACCTCTGTCGGTATGTTTATCATTATCGCCTCATTTTCGCCTACGCACTTGAATCCGTGATACACGCCGGGGGGTATCTGAACAAGTATATTCCTTCTAACACCTATAAAAAATTCGTCGATTTTCCCCTTGGTTGGCGACTTCTCTCTTGAATCATAAAGCACCAGCTTAACCATACCTTTTAGACAAGCAAAATTGTCTGATTGCACCTTGTGATAGTGCCAACCCTTTACCACACTGGGGTAGGCGGTAGTCATATACACCTGCCCAAACTTTTTGAATATGGCATCATCACCTCTCAAAATCTCCATAACCATACCACGTTCGTCCGCTATTGGCTTCATCTCCTTTACTTTCACACCATCTATCATATATTCCTCCACTACAGTCGAATACTACACATTAATTAACTTTCCTAAAATACTCTATCACTTTATCCAAAATTCGGTCTATTCCGATTGTGGGTTTATAACCTATTAGTGCTTTTATCTTACGAAGGTCTGGGACGCGGCGATTCATATCTTCAAAGCCCTCTTCATACGCCTCATCATAAGGTATGTATTTTATCGCAGATTTTGTTTCTGTTTTCTTCTTAATAAGTTTAGCAAGATTATCTATTGTAATTTCCTCATCATTGCCAACGTTAAACACCTGCCCGTATGCCTTCTGATTCTCTATGAGTTTTACTAATGCGCCAACAACATCGGTTACATAGCCAAAACACCGAGATTGCCTGCCATCGCCATAGACGGTTATTGGCTCACCTGAGATTGCCTGCTTTACAAAGCGCGGTATAACCATACCATACCTGCCTGTCTGCCTTGGACCAACTGTATTAAATAGGCGAACTACTACAGTAGGCAATTTTCTCTCCTTCCAATAAGAGAGAGACAAAAACTCATCTACTGCCTTCGAGCAGGCATAACTCCAACGCCCCTTAGTCGTTGGCCCCATAACTAAATCATCATCTTCACTAAAAGGTATCTTAGTTGACTTTCCATATACTTCGGATGTTGATGCTATTACCACCTGTTTCTTCTTTTTAGCAGCGTTACGTAAGACAAGCTCGGTTCCACCAATATTCGTTTCTATCGTCTTTACGGGACTTTCCACTATAAGCATCACACCTACTGCAGCAGCGAGGTGAAAGACGATATCGCACCTATCTATCAGTTCAGCTGTAAGGGGTTCATTAAAGATAGTATCTATTGTGTAGTGGAAATTCTTATTTTTCTTTAGATGCTCTATATTCTCTATGCTACCAGTAGATAGGTCATCTATTATATATACCTCATCACCTTTGGCAAGTAGTGCCTCTGATAGATGTGAACCAATAAATCCTGCCCCACCAGTAATAAGATATCGCATAACTTAATGAATAGTAATTAGTATAAGATAAATTGTAAAGAAAAAGTTACTTACCCTGTTGTTGTGTAGATTGCTGAATAGGTTGGGTATGGTCGTATCTATGAAAATTCATCAGGTAGTCAGTCATCGCCTTTCTAAAGTTACGTTGCTCTTCCTCAGTCGAGCCGGGTAACTCAGGTCGTGGCATTGTAGTACCGGGATATATCAAAGCAGGGTTAGTAAACCATGCATCTAACCATAATGGACTCAGACGCTGTTCTGATTTATCAAGGTCAGGCCCCCAGTTATTGCGGTCCTCCCCGCCAGGCGGCTCTTTACCAGCGTAGTAGTGACACTTCACACAATTATCTTCTACAAACTTTTTAGCTATCTCTATCTGCGGTTTCCTACCTAAAAAGTAGCGGTCGCCCCTTTCCTCTATATAGGTATATGGATATCCCTCCCTATCCACTGCCGAGAAGTATCTTGTAAGTGAAACTGCCTCCTCATCTGTAAAGCCAAAGGTGGGCATACGAATATTGATGTCTGTATTATTACTTAGATTTGGCCTAATATCCGATGGATTCTTTAAGAAATTAAATAGCCACTGCGTCTGGACTTTCCTACCCTCAGTCCTTAGAAGTGGCGGCAGTTTTGTCTCAAACCCCAGTAGGTCTGCTGGATTATTAGGGTCTTTACCTGCCTTTACTGCTTTATACCTCAAAATATGATTAAAAATCTCCCCACCATCCGGCGGTAGAACTTTCCTGACCTGCTTTTTCGGTATAGGATATTGGATAGCTGTTTCCAAGTCATCTTTACTTAGATAGATGGGCGTAACGTTAATAACTTTACCTGTTTTCTCATCCTTAGATACACTGAAATCTTTATAATACCTTTTAGTATTCTCGTCATAAAAGACGACCTTATACCTATTAGTAGCATCATCCCATATTACAGGCAGTTTTAACGTAGAGTGGCCTATTGCCCAATCTATGTAATAATTCTCGTCGTCCTCTAACTTCAGCTTTGCCTCGAAGGCAACCTGTTTGCTGTTCACTGATACAGTTCCTTTATCCTTATTTAGAACTACCTCGTCTGCATCCACAACAAATGTATTCAAACTAAAACGATGACACGCCTTACAATTGCTGTCGCGTATTATTCGTCTGCCTCTATTTAGTGCACCTTCATCAGGAGAAAGCTCCTTGAGATTTTCCTTCGATAGCTCATGCGTGGTCATACTCATAAGAAAGGTAACGAGGTGTCTTGCCTCTGAATCAGTAAATCCGAAATTAGGCATCCTCAAAAGGTCAGTAGGAAGCGTAGATTCAAGTTTACCGGTATCATATATACGAGGATTATTCAACTTGTTAAATAGCCAGTTGTACCTTGTCTCTGGTATATGACCACCCTTATGTATGGACATATTCCCAAAGTCAAACTTATTTACGGCTTTACTTCCTATCGCCTGTGAACCAGATAGCTCTACACCTATGCCGGGCAGTTTTTCAAACCCCTTAAGCTCGTGGCAAGCATAGCAACCATAATAATTTACCACCATCTTCTCACCTAAATAAAGTTCCTTATCAGTGGTATTCATAACCTCTAATTTACCTTCTGCATCTACCACCGGCATTCGAAGCTGTAATTGCTCAAGAACAAGATTATTCAGGACATTTTCATTCAGGGATGGCACACCAGGTTTTTTGTCAAATGTGTTACTTTTCAATGTGAGAAGATACTCGCTAATATTAAGTGCTTCCTCATCTGTAAGGCGTAAACTTGGCATACGGGTATCTTTCCAGTAATGCTCTGGCTCTTTCAGCCAATTATACAGCCACTTCTTATTTAGCTTGCTACCAACATTATTCAGGTTTGGACCAAATTCAGATAGATATGCACTATCGCCTTTTGCTGGGTCATATATTCTATCTTCGCCAGCCCCTACTATATGACAGGCACGACAACCAAGCGCCTGAACTAACTCCTCTCCTTTTTTTACATCACCTCCTAAAGATATATCAGGATAGCTACGACTCCCTGAAAGATTGAATATATACTTAACCATAGAAGACGCAATAACATCCTCTATATCCTTGCCACGGGAGTTGGTCTGCTCAA
Source organism: Planctomycetes bacterium RBG_16_43_13 (assembly GCA_001828445.1). The sequence continues at coordinate 2,239 of MHYJ01000007.1, read as the reverse complement.
AAAACTTAGGCATCCTGGTAGTTGGGCGAAAGCCCTTAGGGTCTTTCATCCACTTAAATGCCCATTCTTCGGAAACCTTATCTTTTATAAATTTAAGGTTTGGACCCGGACGGCGGTAATAGTTCTTCTGTTCATTATCTGAAAGCTTACGTTTATCCTCCTCAGCACCTTGGAATATAGCATATCCCTCTGTTTTATGACAGGCATAGCAACCCGCTCTTTCGAATAAGAGCATACCTTTGTTATAATCATCAGCGGTAGCTATCTCTACCTCTCCACTATGGCATTTACGACAGGAAGAATAGATATGCTTTCTCGGCAACATTGGTGCATCCCAAAGATGGCGATGCTCATAGTCCTTATTCCGCCGCTTCCACTCTTTTTCTTGTTCCTCACTATCTGGCGTATGAACAGCCCAGCCAAACTCAGTAGAGCGGCCATCACCCTCATGACATACAGTACATCCAAACCTATCTATAGGATGTTTAGATGAACTTGAAACATACAAATCCAAACGAGGATGCGCCTTAAATAACATTGTATATTTCTTTCTATCATCCTCATTACTAAACTTCTCTTTGAAATATTTAGAGATAAAGCTGTCCTTAAACTCACCTATTTTCTCATCCACCTCATAGGAGAGATTAGATATACCCATATGACAGGTCTGGCATCTATCAACCTTTGCTACCTTGGTAAAGTGAAACTCATCAAGTAAATTTGGGAGCATTACTTGTTGGACCTTTATAGATGGTGAAAACATCTCAATAATAGGAGCATTCCTTACTATGTTTGCAAAGTTACGCCCTTCTTTATCAATACGAAGCTGTATAGCATCCCTATCCTCCGTAATCTTGGCCACCATTGCTTTTAATTCCTTTTGTTTGGATAGAACCATATCCATCTGTTCATCCAACGTCTTCGCCTTCTTATCGACTTCATCGAATTCTGCTTTTTTCTTATTTACTATACCTACTACTTCCTCAAACGCCTTTTTCTTATTCAAATAAGTCGCCTCAAAAGACGGCAGACGACGGTCCTGTTGTTTTTCCGCCTCTTCATATAGATGGCTCGCCTCTTCATATTCATACTTTATAGATTGATAGTCCCCCTTTGCGAAATTATATAGTTGTTGTTTATTATATAGGTCTGCCTCTATACTCTCTCTCTCTTTCTTAAGCTCGCTATACACGACGTTTTTATCTATACCATCATAGCGTATGACTACCGGTTTATCTAAATTAGCGTTTGCTTGTTTTAATGCGTTGTTTAGTTCGTCGAGCTTTTTCTTATTCTCTTCGTTTCTAAGAACCGCATCTACCCTCTCTTTCTCATACGTTACCTTAGCAATCTCCATATCGTAAAACTTCTCCTGATATACCTTCCATTCGCGCTTATAATCAAAATATATAATTAGCAAGTATCCTAAAAACATCAAGAGGCAACTAACAAAAAATACGATGTGTAGATTCCTCTGATTATAGAAATACTCGCCAGGGTCAGCACCCTGTGGTTTTTTCTTTGTATCCTTTGATTGACTACTACCCTCTGCCTTTTCCTGTAGTGCCACCTGCTCTGCCATTTATACCTCAAATATTGAAGAAGTACTCTGGTATAGAAATCACATATTTCAGGTTAAATCCCCAACGCGCCACCATCTTTATTATCATACTTAACATAACAATAAGGTGCATAATCAACAGATTATACCTCATAAAACCTATCTGCTTATATATCTTCTTAAATACCGTTCCTGCAAGAAGAGGAGGTAAAACGAGGAAATACCCTATAACGAGCACAAACCCGGGTAATTCCCTTAGTAATATGTTTGCGGGTCGTGCTATTCCTAACCACTTCACCCAGAAATATTCTGAGAGGTCAACGTTGGCTAAAGAAGGCGCCTTGTGGACGTCCCAATACTCATACGGACCGAAGAAGTTCCAGTTAGGACCTCTAAAGAATGTCCCCATTATTATCAATAACACCCACAATACTATGAAACCGAATAGATACGTAGTTATAGCAAATGGCCTTTCTTTCAATGTATAATATCCAACGCCTTTAGGGTTTTTGTCAACAAACGGTATGATAATAAGTCCTGATATAATTAAACTTGGTAGAACTACCCCAGCAATCCACGGGTCAAAATAGACGAGCATCTCCTGTAAACCGAGAAAATACCACGGCGCCTTCGATGGATTTGGAGTCGCCGCCGGATTAGCTGGATCCTCCAGTGGTG
>MHYJ01000006.1:12149-15839 GCA_001828445.1 Planctomycetes bacterium RBG_16_43_13 | reverse complement strand
AAAGATATATGCTCCCTAAAATGAGCCCGTGCAACACAGTCCAGAATTCCCTTTCTGTTATAGACATATAGCCCTCCTTTCTACCTGAATATCTCTAAAACTCGAATTGGAAGCGAAGGAGGAATAGGTCCTCGTTCTTCCAATTTTTGCCTTCTATTAAAAGTTCATCGTCAAACTCAGAATGTATGTAGTCGAGACCAAGCCGTATATGGGTATTAAGAATCCAGTTTATACCAGCCGCATAGGAATCCACAGCATCTGTTCCTGCCGCAATCCCGACGTTTAGAGGCGACTCGTCTGCACGGAACTGCTCGTAACGAGCCACAAGCTCCACAGCCCCCCATTTGTCCTGAAGAGGGTCAAAATTCTCGAGAGGCAGGACTGGTTTGGAGCCACGTATCTTCTTCTCACCTGTCAATAGATAACTTCCGGAAATATACCAACCCTTAAACTCTGCATCCTCCTGCGCAGGAACGCGGGTTACATTCTTAAATATAGAACGGCTCCACTCTGCCTTTATAGAGGCGGGTCCATAGAGCCACTCAATATCTAATCCCTCACGGGTGCGATTATCGGAGAGGGTTACGCTACTGTTATATGTCCAGAACTTCGTCTGCCCTGCTGTTTTGAATGAGGTAGCTGATAGTGTTTCCTCCTGCTGCCCGCGCGTGCCAGAGACACCTAAATAGAGCCCCTTCAGGAACTCCGTCTCGGAAACCTTAAAGGGTGCATATACAATCCGCGCTGCAATGTCTTTATCGTCTGTATTATCCTCTTTATTTTTACCGCGACCGTTGAAGACGCCTATAGCGTATTCTAAACGATTATCCCAAATAGTGCCGTGAACCATAGCACCGATGTCCTGTGCAGGCGAGAAGTTAGAGGTAATAATAGACCGCTCAAGAACATCCAGATATAAATCAGACGTTAGTTCCTCCAAACTGAACGGCTCTTTGAATTGACCTACCCGAATCTTAAGATACGGCAATTGTGCATACTCCAACCAAGCGAATTGAACAGGGTCTGTGCTTCGCTCCAACGCAACAGTAAGCATATAGTTAAAGTATGTCTCTAAACTCCCTAATAACGTGACTCTGGTGCGGCGGTTTAGAAATGTATTATCGCCGGGGTATTCCCTGTCAAAGAGACGAAAGTCCTCTTGCGTCCAGCCCCAGACACGAACCTTGTCATCTGGCCCAATAAACCAGAAACCATCATCATAGAGCGATTCCACCTGCTTCTTGGCTATCGGCTTTTTCTCTTGAAACGCCCTCTCGAGCAAACCATCTTCCTTTTTCTCCTGACCTATGGGCTTCCTCTCCTCCTGCCCAACCGATTTGTGCAGTTCCGACTTCAACTGGTCAACCTCCTTGCGAAGTTGTTTATTCTCTTCCCGCAACTCCTTCATCTCCTTGCGAAGTTCCTCTTGCAGACGTTTCAGCTCATTACCATCCTGCTGAGCCATAGCACCACCACAGAAACCAAAAAGTGAAGTAACCGCTAAAATCACCGTTATGTTCCTCATTTCACACCTCCTCTAATAATCTAATTTTGGCGGATATTATAGTCAGCTAAATATAAAAAAATCAAGCAAAATGATGTGTGATTTTACGCAATTTGCGGAATTCTACACAATTGTGAGGATTATGCCCCTAACACTACAAAAAATGTAGTGCAGTTTCTACTTAAGCGAGCCAACGGGAGACCAGATAGGCGACTCATCCTCTGCCGCATCATTTGTCAGTCGCTTCACATTAGAGCCGTCGGCATCCATCACATATATCTCATTATTACCGTCCCTCTTGGATACGAATGCAATCTTCTTCCCGTTTGGCGACCAACTGGGTTCACTATCCTCTGCTCCATCATTCGTCAGGTTTTTCACATTAGAGCCATCGGCGTCCATTACATATATCTCATCATTGCCATCTCTCTCAGATATGAAGGTAACCTTACTCCCATCTGGAGACCAGACAGGGTCATTATCACTTGCACCGTTATTCGTCAGATTTTTCATATTAGCACCGTCTGCATCCATTACATATATTTCACCACCACGATGAAATGCAATCTTTTTACTATCCGGCGACCAGACAAGTTCGTGCTCACAGTCATCATCATTTGTTAATCTCGACAGGTTGGACCCATCGGCATCCATTACATAGACCTCTTCGCCGCTGTCCCTCGTAGATATAAAAGCAATCTTTTTGCCATCAGGAGACCAGCGAGGGGCATAGCCACAGCAAATATCATCATTAGTCGTCAGTTGTTTCACATTAGAGCCGTCAGCATCCATCACATACATATCCTCACTACCGTTTCTTTCAGACCTAAATGCAATCTTCTTACCATCCGGCGAGAAAGAAGGAACAAAATCCTTCGCCGCATTGTCCGTCAGCCGCTTCACATTGGAGCCATCTGCATCTGCCACATATATCTCTCCATTACCGTCCTTTTCAGATGTGAAGACAACCTTTTTCCCATCCAGAGACCAAGAGGGAGCCCAGTCCTTCATAGCATCATCTGTGAGCCGCTTCACATTAGAGCCATCCGGCTTCATTATGTATATCCCCTCCTTGCCGTCCCTCGCGGATAAGAAGAGAATCCCATACGCTGCGGGCTTATCCACCCCACTGGACACCACAGGAAAAAGCACACCTAACAAAAGTATGCCAACTATAAACCTCGACCTGCTAAAGATTGAAGCATTCTGCAACATAAAGTTCTCCTTTCGTCTAATAAATCCTAACAATATCTGGATTAAAAATATATATTTAATTCCCCTGATTATTAGACGATTGAAACTATGATATAACCTCAAAATTCCATAATTTATAATAGGAAAAAGGATGCCTTATCAGAGAATACCTATCTCTTCGTCTCTACCTGAAAGCCCTCGCCTGGAACCTTAAATGTCGCCTTGCTTAGAAAGAGTAAGCAGAAGCACGTCTCAGGTAATTTACCGAAATCCTTAAACTCTTTACCAGCCGCCGTTGCACTCCACGAACCGTCGCTACTCTGCCTCTCAACAATGTCCTCAGCACCTTCTTTATACCAGAGATGACCACCTATATTCGCCGTTTTAGCGAGTGCACCTACCCGCTCTAAACCGTATAGGGCATAGTAATAGCATCCATCGTCCATATACGTCTTATCTTTGACAGGGAAATTCTTACCCAGCCAGGCAATCCCATCTCTTATACCATCTTCAACGTTCTTGGAAAACATCTTGAACTTGGCTTTTTTCTGGAGTTCTGCCTGACAAATAACAAGGGATGCAACACCAATACAGCTCATAGATGCATACGAGGTCGCAGGATACGGTATCTTGGAATTATTTGAGGAGACGGATGATGGAACATATGTCCATCCCCTTGCCCTATCTTCTATCTCCGTCTCGGCTGTTGTGCCTTTTGCCGTATCTAAAGCAACACGTTTAACCTTCTCCCCATCTTTATCCTGCTGGGATAGGAAGTGGTTGGTTATGCCTAACCATATATTCTCGTTTGTAGTTATGCCAACCCTTGAGCACGCCTCAAGGGCGAGGACTGCAAACTGTGTATTTGAGTTATCAAGCCACCCTGTCATCGGATAACCCCAAGCTACGTTCATTACCTTTTGTGGACTACCACCTTGCGTGCCGCCACCTTTTTTGTCTATTACAGCATCACTCTCATATTCATATTTGTG
>MHYJ01000006.1:11120-12132 GCA_001828445.1 Planctomycetes bacterium RBG_16_43_13 | reverse complement strand
GGAGCCGTCTCATCCATTCTTTATCCTCTCCTTTCATTTTACCACCTGCCTCAGCAGACGTCCCTTTCAGAATAACCTCGCTTGTGTTATACTTCGCCTCAAGTGCTAATATAAGGACTGATACACAATATGTCATACTGCCCTCAGCCGGCTCAAATAGAGTGGATTTCTTCAACCATTCGAAGCCCTTCTTTATTACATCGTCATCTCTTTTCACTCCACACTTTAATAGGGTAAGGAGGGCGATAGATGATGCACCACCAGGAAACCTATCTTTTATTCCACCTTCTAATGCAAATGACCCGTCTGCCTGTTGCTGTGCCTTTAGCCACGCGACACCTTTTTCTATCGACTTATCAATCTTATCCTGAAGTTCCTTGTTAACCCCTATATCAGCATTTTTATCCTGACCTGAACAGAGTAGAGTAACGATGAACAAGAACGCCACCACCTGAACTGCATATCTTTTCATATTCCTCTCCTTTCACTATCTAAAAGATATTGAACGAAGTGTAACACCTATCTTGAGACACTGTCAAATAGTATCTCATAGGAACAAAAGAATGCAAGGTAATTTTGACTTTTTGATTTTGATATTTGGATTTACTTTCTACCCCATCAGTTGCCGTGCCGCCCGCTCCGCTATGCCCCACAGCCCTCCCCAGAAGAGTCCGAAGTAGAGTGTCGCTCCTGCTAAAACCCAGAGAAGAATATTGTAGTATAGATTAGAAGATTGGAAGATTGAAAGATTGGAAGATTCGCCCTCCGCATTCCCCATTCCGCATTCCGCATTTCTCAGAAACATCGCACCCACTATCCTCGCATAATAATATAGCGACATCACAGAAAAACCCACCGCTATCACCACCAGCCCTATGCCGAAATATCCCCCCTCTATCACATACCCGAAGAGTAAAAGTTTCCCGATGAAGCCCGCAAACGGCGGCAGACCTGTCAGCGAAAATAAAAATATCGCCATCGCCCCAGCCATATACGGCGCCCGCCACCCGAA
>MHYJ01000006.1:5362-11042 GCA_001828445.1 Planctomycetes bacterium RBG_16_43_13 | reverse complement strand
TATGAGATATACGATTACATAAAACATTATTGATGCCACATTCCCGACGGAGAATACGGTGAATGCGAGGAGCAGATACCCTGCGTGTGAGATGCTCGAATACGCCATCAGCCGTTTCAAGTTCTGCTGTTTCAGTGCGGAGAGATTTCCCACTGCCATAGTGAGGACTGCTATGAGGGCTATGATGAGTTGCCATTCAAATGAATGCGGAGTGGAGAGTGGAGAGTGCGGAATGGGGGATTCGGAATGAGGAATGCCACCTCCCTTAAATACGCCTAATAGAAATCTTGCGAGCATAGCAAACCCTGCCGCCTTTGGTCCGACGGAGAAGAACGCAGTGATTGGCGTCGGGGCGCCTTCATAAACATCCGGACACCACATATGGAATGGGACGGCTGCGATTTTATACCCGAAGCCCGCCATTATGAGGACACTCGTTATAAGCGTGTAGAGCGGGCTTATCTCTGTCGCTCGCGATGAGAGCACCTGCCCAATGTGGACGACATTCGTCGAGCCGCTAACTCCATAGAGGAGCGAGATGCCGTAGAGCATCATCCCGCTCGCCGCCGCTCCGTAGATGATATATTTTAGAGACGCCTCTGCGGACTTGCGATTGTGGCGGAGGTAGCCCGCGAGGATGTAACTTGTGATAGAGACGAACTCGAGGGCTAAATACATCATCAGGAGGTCGCTTGCAGACGCCATCAACATCATCCCGAAAGTGCAGGAGAGGATGAGGGTATAATATTCGCCGGGGTGGGAGGGAGTGCGGAGTGGAGAGTGCGGAGTGGGGAATTGGGGCTGACCACTCACCACCTTGCTCGGTATCGAAAACAGCACTATGATAATAGTTGCGAGGAGGAAGACGAATTTGAAGAGCAGGGCGAAATTATCGTAAGAGAGCATCCCGAGAAAGATGGGTTCTGGTGTAGAAAAATGGACGCCCCCGCTCGGCGGGAAAACTACCGCTACAGCAGATGCTACAAGCCCGCCAAGTGCAATTAGCCCGAGCGAGAGTGCTTTCACCTTTGGCAGGAGGTCAGCTAAAATAATGATGACTATGAAGCCGACGAGTATTATCTCTGGGAGGAAATATTTAATGCTGTCTATGTTATTCATATTGCTGTAAGACCGCTAATTACTGATATACTTCCAACGAGGGGGAATACTAATAAAAAAAATAGGTGAAGTAAAGAAAATGTTTGGGGGGGATCGCATTAGACCCTTGACATATGAAGATAAAATTCATACAATTTTCTTTACAACCTTTATCCTAAAGTTTCTTATTTCTATGGAGGTGGCTATGTCCAGCAAGAAACCGCTCTTAGTGACGTTAGCAGTAACAGCACTATGTGCGATAGGGTCGTTGTGCATAGCCAATCAATCCACGTCCAGGGCTGAGCAATTGTATTGGGAGGCGGTGGAACTACACGGCAAGGGAAAACTCGCCGAGGCGCTCGCGAAGATGAAGAGCGCCGTCAATTTTGCCTCCACCAACAAATCATTCCGCGACTATAGGAAGGAATTAGAAGCCGCAGTAGCCGTTTCGACCTTCGACTGTCACGCCCTTACGGCTCCGCCTGAGGCAGAAAAGTCGGTTGATGAATTGGCGAAATACCTAACCAAGCCGGCGAAGAACGACAGGGAGAAGGTTCGCCTGATTTTCCGGTGGATTACCGACAGGATTTCCTACGACACGAAGAGCTTTTTCTCCGACACACCCACGGAGACCGGCGCCGAGGGCGTCCTTCGTACCCGCATATCGGTGTGCGAGGGCTACGCCAATCTGTTTGATGCACTATGCACAGCCGTCGGGGTCTATGAGGTCAAAATTTCCGGCTACGCCAAGGGTTTTGGCTATCGCAGCGGCGATAAATTCGGGGAGGACACAGACCATTCATGGAACGCCGTCAAACTGGACGGACAGTGGCTAATGATTGATGCCACATGGGGCGCTGGCTATACAGATGGGGAAACCAAGACATTTGAGAAAAAACTGAAGGAGTTCTACTATCTGACTCCACCAGAAATACTCCTGTTCTCTCACCTTCCGAAAGACCCACAATACCAGTTCGTCAAGACGCCCATTACCAAAGAGCAGTTCGAGCAATGGCCTGAAGTCAACTATACACTCTTCACTGTCGGCTTCAAACAGGAGGCAATTCGAGCTGTTCTTGATAAACAGATGGCTAACTCTGGTTTTTTAGAGGTGATTGACCGTCCCGCGGTCCGCACCAAGGTCCTTGAGGCGCCGCTGACGTCAACACTTCACGCCGACAAAAAGGTAGTAATTCGTATAGAAGCGCCAGGGGCAATAATTGTAAAGGCAATCAGCAACAAGGACTACAAGGACCCCATTGAAATGGAACTCAAGAAGTTCGGCGTCTATGAGGCAACCCTGATGCCCAAGAAAGGCGAACTGCTCATAAGCGGCAAACTGCCCGGCAAAGGTGAGAACTTCTGGACCATTTTGCGTTACAAAGTTGAATGAGCGGTTGAGAATTAGGAGTTGGGAGTTAGAAATTCCACATTTAAAACTTCACCCACGGCATCGCCATGACTTTCACCAACTCATTAAGCGAGCCGGAAATCATATCGAGAATCGGGCTGGGGAAGACGCCCAAAATCACAATCAATGCGGCAAGCGGCAGTAACGTAAATAATTCTCGCCCATTCACATCGCTTATATTTGCATACTTCTCATTCAGCGGTCCGAGGAAAATCTTCTGATACGACCACAGCAGATATGCAGCCCCAAGCACCACACCTATAACCGCTACCGCCGTCATTACCATAAAGTATGGAGTCCCAGCCATAAACGCACCAATGAAACATAAGATTTCACTTATAAAATTAGCCAATCCAGGCAAGCCGAGCGCGGCGAAGAACGCAAGTGCTGTAATCCCACCGTAATATGGCATCTTTGTCCAAAGCCCGCCGAAGCCATCTATATTCCTATGGTGAGCCCTGTCATAAATCACTCCTACCAGTAAGAACAACATCCCGGCTGATAGCCCGTGATTCCACATATTGAAGAGCGCCCCCATCATTCCCTCCTGTGTGCAAGCCGCCATACCTATTAGGCAGTAACCCATATGGCTTATGGAAGAGTATGCGACCAATTTTTTCCAATCGTGTTCTATGTAACGTTCCCCCGTTACAGGGTCTTTCCGCTCTACGCCTCTAATCTGAGCCATCGCACATAGCGCCCCGTAGATAATATTAATCACGCCGAATGCCATCAGAATAGGTGCGAACCACCGCGCCGCCTCTGGCAGGATTGGATAGCTAATACGCAGAAGACCGTATGTCCCCATCTTTAGAAGCACGCCCGCAAGGATGACGCTAACGGGCGTAGGTGCGTCAACGTGTGCATCTGGTAGCCAAGTATGGAATGGGAAGACAGGCACCTTTATCGCAAAGCCGATATATAGCCCTATAAACGCTAAGAGCCACCAAGTGCCAACAAAAGTATTTCTTTGTTCCATCAATTTCGTCAGGTCGAATGTATGCGGTTCAGTAGAGAAATAGAAAGCAAGCATAACTATCAATATCAACACGCTACCTGCCAATGTGTATAGGAAGAACTTTATAGCGGAATACTCCTTTCGCCCACCTCCCCATATACCAATTAAGAAATACATCGGTAATAACATCAGTTCCCAGAAAACGTAAAACAAGAAGAAGTCCAAGGCACAGAAGACACCCATCATACCTGTTTCGAGGAGGAGGAAGAGGAAGAAGTAGCCCTTTATACCTTTGTTTGTTTTCCACTCCTCAATGTTCCACGAGGCGAAGATGCAGAGAAACGACAGGAGTGCGGTCAGCATTACCATCGTTACGCTGATGCCGTCAACCGCCACGTAATAGTTGACGTCGAACGCCTTTATCCAAGAATGCTTCTCGGCGAATTGAAAGCCCGCATTGACATTATCAAACTTCACAAACAAACACACCGCAAGCAGAAGTGGGACTGCGGTTGCAACTGCGGCGATTGTCTTCACCAAAAAGTTCCGCCCCCTCGGCGCCAGCAATAGCAAAAACGCCCCCGCCGTCGGCGCAAAAACCATTATCGTCAGCAAGTGGTCGTGTATGAATTCTCTCATCTCGTCTCCTCCATCGCCATTAAATAATGGCTTAAGAAAATCGTCTCGAATAAGCATCCATATATGAATTCTCGCATCTCATTTTCTCCTTCGTCTAAATCGCCATTAAAATTAAATGGTCGCTGTCCCCATTATAAAAAATCGCCATTAAAAGTTTTTAGTTTGCCGATTTACCACATCCTTTGAGTTCGGCATCCCGACCATGTCGGGACATAGTTCAAAGTTCCGAGTTCGCAGTTTCTGGTTTAAGGTTCCAAACCCCTATTCCCTGTCCTATCTCCTAAAATGTGCGGGCATAATAGTAAAAAGAAATGCGAAAGTAAAGGAAATATTTTTGAGGGTAGTACACAATCGCAAAAACCCCTTGACACGGGGGGGGGCAGTATAGTATTAAGTAAAATTCCCTCTCTTTAATTTTTTGGGGGGTAGTACACAATCGCATTAAACCCTTTACACCGCCAGTATTTTTTGCTATCCTTCCCTCCTGTTCAATTTTTTGTTTTTTTGATAGGAGGACAGTATGAGGTGGACAGAGCAGCTGGCATTCTGTGTCGGCACTCGGCATAGCAATACACCAATGAACCATCCTACAACAACTACCTCCAACGTCATAAAATTACGGGGGGTAGAAACAGATGCGGTCTCGTTACAGCGCCCTGCGGACGGCTACCCTTACAACATCCTTAAGAGCATTATGCCCATTAAACGCAATATTCCCACTAACGAGCCCATACGCATATTTATAGATTGTTCCCAAACTTACCTATATGGTGGCAACTCTGGTATACAGCGTGTGGTTAGAAATGTCGTAAATCACTGTAGAGACGTCGGTTCTTCGCTCGGAGTTTCCTGTATCCCTGTGGTTTGGACAGGAATATATGTCGTTTTCTACTAATAAAATTAGTGCTTGACTTTTGGGGAGCAGTACATTTAAGCAAAAAAGTAGCGATCCAAAGAGAAAAGGAGGCTCAGAATGCAGACCGAATCAGAGGTTATGGCAAAGGTTAATTCAGTAAAACATTGGTACCATCAAATTGAAGTAAGACCAGGCATAGTAACACCTGGGATTAATAATTCTTCAGAAGTCCTTAAAAGATTGGACATTTCTGATAATTGTCAAAGATTGAGGGTATTGGATTTAGGCACCCGTGACGGTTTTTTTGCCTTTGAATTAGAAAAACGCGGAGCCGAAGTAATTGCAGTAGATTATTACCCTGCTGATAGTACCGGATTCAAAGTCGCATCAGAATTGCTGAATTCCAAGGTAACATATATACAGGACAATATCTATAATATTTCTAAAGAAAAGTATGGAACATATGATATTATTTTGTTTTTAGGGCTACTTTATCACTTGCGAGATCCTTTGCTTGCATTGGATATTATCAGAGATATATGTAGAAATGAACTCTATCTCGAAACCTATGTAATAGACAATGCATTCTTACTGCCGGATGGGGGAAAGGTGCCATTACATTCAATCTCAGAAAAACTGCAAGATATTCCTTTGATGGAATTTTTTCCACGAGATTCTCTGAACAAGGATTTTTCAAATTATTGGGGGGCAAATTTCA
>MHYJ01000006.1:0-5324 GCA_001828445.1 Planctomycetes bacterium RBG_16_43_13 | reverse complement strand
AGAAGGGGCTTTAGGGAGATCGGGCTATTTTCAAATGCAGAATTTCTTTTGATAAAGAATTGGACTACCAAAAAAAATTTGCAAGAGGAATTGTAAATTTATGATGGTTATATAGTTTTTTTTGAAATCCCTTAACATCGTAGTGCATGGAGCAAGATATGGTTGATGTTTTCAAGGTTATGTTGTCATGCATTTGTTTTTCTCATATTATCTTTTTTATAAAAGGGAGACCAATATAGATGACCGATTTTGCAGCGTGTACTATTATTTCGAAAAATTATTTGCCATTTGCGCGAACTCTGGCAGATTCATTTATGATGTACCATCCAGATGCGAAATTTTTTGTTTTAATGGTTGATAAAATCGATGGCTATTTTGACCCATCGAAGGAAAAATTCTCATTAATAGAATTAGACGAGCTGGATAATGTAGAACATAAAGAACAAATGTTTTTTAAATACAACGTAGTAGAATCCAACACAGCTATGAAACCCTTCTTTTTGGAATATATACTTAAACGTTACTCAATCAAAAAGTTGCTCTATCTTGACCCGGATATATTGATAATGAATCCTTTAGATGAGATTTATGCCCTCCTTAATACATATTCAATAGTTATAATACCACATATAACAAGGCCGGTGCCTATCGACGGGAAATCTCCACACGAATTGATATTTTTGCAAGCGGGAACATATAATCTGGGCTTTATTGGCATATCAATAAATGAAGAAACTACTCGGTTTCTTCAGTGGTGGAAGGAACGACTTTTCCATTTTTGTACTCATGATGTTCCGAGTGGTCTTTTTGTGGATCAAAAATGGATAGATTTGGTTCCGGCTTTTTTTGATGGGATATTTATTTTAAAAAACCCTGGATATAATGTATCCTACTGGAACCTCCAGGAAAAAACTTTTGCGGTCAAAGATGGCAACCTTATGGTTAACGATGGCTTTTTGTATTTTTTCCATTTTAGCGGTTTTCTAATAGAAAACATAGAAGCTATTTCTAAATATCAAAGAAAGTATATACTGGGCAATTTTAAAGAGCTCATACCACTTTTCAAACGCTATAAAGAATTATTGATAAAAAATGGTTATTACGAGTGTGAGACGTGGCCCTATTATTATGGTTTTTATGATAATGGCAAAAAAATACGAGATATTGATAGAAGAAAATATTGGGTTAAGGGTAAAAAAGTAGAAAGGTTTGGGAACCCCTTTCAAACAAAACACCATAATAGTTTTTATAAATATATAAATAATAATATTATTCCACTTAAAGTTCATAGCAATGAATCATTTGTAGGATTGCTTAACAAAATTATATCTTTGGGTTTCAAACATAAGGAAAAATTACGGGGAATTCCTTTTATTCATAAAAAGGCAAAAGAACTTTACAATGAATTGCTCCATTTATTAGGAAAGATGACTACAGTAGACCTTAAAATGGAAGATCACGATATTCCAAAGGTTCGGATTCCAGCGGTACAAATGGTGGCACCTGAAAGAAATTATGGAATTAATCTGGCAGGATATTTAGATACCGACAGTGGTGTTGGTGAATCAGCCAGATGCTTAATTAAAATTATTCAAGCATCCGGTATGCCATATGTTCTTAATAATATAGAGCAGTCATGGATACGGAGAGATAACAAAACATATACACATTTGTTTACTAAAGAGAATCTTTGTCCAATCAATCTGCTTCATATAAATGCAGACCAATCCCCCTATATTGCCAAGATGCTTGGTAAACGCTATTTCTCGTCCAAATACAACATTGGCTATTGGTATTGGGAATTATCTCAGTTTCCCTATGATAAGTGGAAAGAATCCTTTGATTATTTTAATGAGATTTGGATTGCGAGCAACTTCTGTTTAGATGCCATTTCCAAAGTGTCCCCGATACCAGTGGTTAAAATTCCCCCTGCTATAACCGTAGATACCAATGGAATTTATACAAAAGATTATTTCGGAATTAAGCCCGATTCATATGTTTTTTTTACAATGTTTGATTCCTTTTCCTTCATAGAGCGGAAAAATCCATTTGCCGTAATTGAAGCCTTCAATCTTAGCTATCGAAACTTCGATATGCGTAATTCTATTTTGGTAATAAAATGCTCTAATATTGATAAAACCCCCGATAAATATGAGCAACTTCTAAACTCCATTAAGAACTTACCTGTGTTGATAATTAACAAATATCTTTCAAAGAGTGAGTTACACGGCCTGGCCAGTATTTCCGACTGCTATGTATCTCTACACAGGTCAGAAGGATTTGGTTTACCAATTGCAGAGGCAATGTATTTAGGGAAACCAGTAATTGTTACTGCTTACTCTGGCAATATGGATTTCACAAACAATGAGAATAGCTACTTGGTCAATTATGACTTGGTAGAGATAAAGTCAGACATCGGACATTATAAAAAAGGATGTGTATGGGCTAATCCAGACATTGAACATGCGGCTAATCTAATGTTTAAGGTGTATAACGACCAAGTGGAGAGCAATAAAATTGGACAGGAAGCTTCACGTTATATAAAAACACAGTATAGTCCTGAAATTTTATCGGATAAACTTTTAAATAGAGTTATACTGCTCCCCCAATAAGGAAGAAGGGTAAAATTAGGAGTAAAGTAATGTTCATGAACATGGGTAACAGATAAGAAGTTAATCTATAGATAAAAAAGATCCCCCATCATAATCTGGTGGGGGTTTTTTATTTTCCCTGTCAGAATAAAATCCTTGACCCCGTTAGAGATACTAAGTAAATGAAAATCATTTCTTAAAATTAATAATCCATCCTTCTATCATAAGTATCTAACGGGGTAAAGCAATTATTTTTAAGAAAAACGCAAATTTTACTTGACATATAAAGACAAAATTCATATTATCCCCTCTTACAATTTTTATCTTAATTTCTTTATTTTATTAGGAGGGTGCTATGTTCAGTAGGAAAGTGCTCTCAGTAGTATTGGTGGCAGTAGTATTAAGTGTAGTAGGAAGTTACGCATTCGCACAGGAGACGCGGCAGTGGGAGAGGAAATACTCCACAAACGGCATCCCCGGCTACGGCTCTGCAGTCGCTGTTGACGGCTCTGGCAATACATACGTGGCGGGCTATGATTGGGCTGGTCCCAATAGCGATAACGGTCTCATTATGAAGTTCAATAGTACAGGGGCATTGGATACCACGTTCAACCCAACAGGTCCCTTACCCGGCGTAGTAACATATAATAATAGCGCCGCTAACAGCAGTGACTACTTCTACGGCGTTACAACAGATAGCAGTGGCAATGTATATGTAACAGGATATACCTATAACGGCAGTGACTATGATGTGCTTGTCCTGAAGTATTCCTCTACAGGCACGTTGGACTTTACATTTGGTGTAGGTGGCGTCCAGACCTGGGATGGTGGCTTCTCTGGTTATGACTATGGCTATGGCATCGCAGTAAATAGCAGTGGGAATGTATATGTAACGGGATATACCGATAATGGCTTTGACTATGACATTGTTGTCTTGAAATATACATCAGCAGGCGTGTTAGAATTCAGCCAGACCTGGGATGGTGGCTTCGGAGACGACTACGGCAACGGCATCGCAGTCAGCAGTGGCAATGTATATGTAACAGGATATACCGATAACGGCATCAACTATGATGTGCTTGTCCTGAAGTATTCCTCCACAGGGACGTTGGACTTTACATTTGACGGCGATGGCGAGCAGACCTGGGATGGTGGCTTCGGAGACGACTACGGCTACGGCATCGCAGTCAGCAGTGGCAATGTATATGTAACGGGATATACCTATAATGGTAGTGGTAACTATGATGTGCTTGTCCTGAAGTATTCCTCCACAGGGTCGTTAGATCCCATATTTACTGACGGCTCTAATGGCGACGGCACGGTGATATATGATGACTTTTATAATGGCGATGACTACGGCGGAGGCATCGCAGTAGATAGCACCGGGCGTATCTATGTGGCTGGTAGTTCATACAACGGCAATGACGATGACGCCATAGTCCTGAAGTTTAACCCATCGGGGTCACTTGACGCAGGGTTTGGTAACTTCGACTGGGGTGTTTCTCGATATGATTTTACCAACGGTAATAGTGATTATGCTTACGGCATCGCATTAGACAGTTCTAATAACGTGTATATAGCTGGACAGGGTAATGACCATCTAATGGCTGTTAAACTCGACTCATTCGGTGATGTTGACACGGTCTTCGACGATGGCACTACTTACGTTGAGACACGTGCTGTAGCTACTGATAGCAGTGGCAATGTATATGTAACAGGATATATCTATGACGGCAGCAACTCTGATGTGCTTGTCCTGAAATATACATCAGCCGGGGTGCTGGATGGCACATTCGGCACGGGCGGCGTTGTAACTTATGATGGTGGCAGTTATGACTACGGCTACGGCATCGCAGTAAGCGGAGGCAATGTATATGTAACGGGCTATACCTATAACGGCAGTGACGATGTTGTTGTCCTGAAATATACATCAGCCGGTGTGCTGGATGGCACATTCGGCACGGGCGGCGTTGTAACTTATGATGGTGGCAATTCTGACTACGGCTACGGCATCGCAGTAAGCGGAGGCAATGTATATGTAACGGGATATACCTATAACGGCAGCAACGATGTGCTTGTCCTGAAGTATTCCTCCACAGGCACGTTGGACTTTACATTTGGTGTAGGTGGCGTCCAGACCTGGGATGGTGGCTTCGGAGACGACTACGGCTACGGCATCGCAGTCAGCAGTGGTAATGTATATGTAACGGGATCTACCTATAACGGCTTTGACTATGACGTGCTTGTCCTGAAGTATGACTCTACAGGCACGTTGGACTTTACATTTGATAGTGATGGCGTCCAGACCTGGAATGGTGGCGTCTCTGGTAATGACTACGGCTACGGCATCGCAGTCAGCAGTGGCAATGTTTATGTAGCTGGAAATACCTGGAATAGCAGTGACTGGGATGTAGTTGTCCTGAAGTATTCCTCCACAGGAGCACTGGATACTACGTTTGATGTTGATGGCGTCCAGACCTGGGATGGTGGCTCCGGAGACGACCTTGGCTACGGCATCGCAGTAAATAGCAGTGGAACAGTATATGTAACCGGCTCTACCTATAACGGTGATGACTTTGATTTTCTCATCCTGAAATACACATCAGCGGGTGTATTGGATACAGGGTTTGACGTCGATGGAGTCGCTATTTATGATAGCGGATTCGGAGATGACTACGGCTACGGCATCGCCACAGGCGGTTCGTTCTATGTAACAGGCGTATGGGGAAGTGG
>MHYJ01000005.1:240-31451 GCA_001828445.1 Planctomycetes bacterium RBG_16_43_13 | reverse complement strand
GGAAGGTATTAAAAGAAGTTATGGGGAGACCACTTTTAGGGTACCTTGTTGAGAGGTTGAGGATGGTTGATAACATAGAAAAAATCATTATAGCAACAACTACAAATAAAGAAGATAATCTTATAATAAAGTTTTGTGAAAAAACAGGACTTGATTATTACCGTGGTTCGGAAAATGATGTCTTAGACCGCTACTATCAAACAGCAAAACTTTTTGGCGTTAAACATGTTATGCGTATTACCTCCGACTGTCCTTTGATTGATCCCATAATCTGCAACCGTGTTATAAAGGAATATCTTAGTTCTCATGCCGATTATGTACATACAGGACCTACCTTTGCCGAGGGTGTTGATTGCGAGATTCTTTCTTTTAAGGCTCTGGAAAAGGCATGGCGTGAAGCAGGGTTAATGTCCGAAAGAGAACATATTACACTTTATATCCATAATCATCCTGAACTGTTTAGAAAGATCACATTAACAAATAAAACCAATGACAGCAAATACAGATTTACCGTAGATGAGCAAGAGGATTTTCTTGTTGTTAAGGCAATGCTGGAGGGTCTTTATAAAGAAAATTCCCCGCCGTTTACAACCGAAGAAATAAAAGACTTTTTAGATACCCGTCAGGATATATTTATGTTGAATGCACATATCGTGAGAAACCAAGGTTTATTGAAATCGCTTAAAGAGGATGGCATTGTAAATGGTTAAAAATTTTTTGATTGGCTCCCATAAGCTTGGTGTTGACCCTTGTTACATAATTGCGGAGGTTGGATCAAATCATGACGGGGATAAATCCAGGGCTTTCAAAATAATCCAGCATGCCGCTAAGGCAGGTGCAGATGCGGTAAAATTTCAGCTCTTTAGGGCAGACCGCATAGCCGCCCGGATAGATATCCCTGAAGCGAGGCTCAACGACCAGTTTGCAAAGTTTGGAAAAACCGTGTATGACCTTTATAAAGGCATGGAGTTGCCAGATGCATGGCTTGAGGAACTTAAGTCGTGCTGTGATGAAAATAGAGTTGATTTTCTTGCGACCCCTTTCGATGAAGAGAGCGCAGACAAACTCGCAGAGGCAGGGGTTCCTGCAATAAAGGTTGCTTCTTTTGAGATTACCCATATACCCTTTTTAAAACATGTCGGGAAACTCGGTCTGCCTGTAATCCTTTCAACCGGGATGGCAGACCTTGAAGAAATTGAAACGGCGGTAAACGCTGTCGTGAGCTCAGGAGAAGACAGGATGGCCCTTTTACATTGCGGCATAGAATATCCAGCACCTTTAGATTCTGTGAATCTAAGGTGCCTGGAGACATTACGTACATCCTTTGATTGTCCCGTTGGATATTCAGACCATACTGAAGGGATAGTGGTGCCCATTGCTGCAGTAGCCAAGGGAGCAGTGCTATTTGAAAAACATGTTACGCTGAGAAATGGTAAATCTCCCGACCATGATTTTGCGATGGATATGGAAGACTTTGCCAAAATGGTAAACGCCATGCGACAATGCGAGTCTGCACTGGGAAGTAATATCAAGAAGGTGCAGGATAGTGAGAAAAAACATCTTTTACGCGGCAGGCGTTCTATATTTGTTGTTAAAAATGTGATGGAAGGAGAGATTTTTACAACAGAGAATCTCGCTGTCCTGCGTCCCGGCATCGGCCTTCCTCCAGCACTTTACGAAGAAGTGCTTGGGGAAAAGGCTTCCCATAAGATTAATGCCCCTGCTGTATTGAAAGAGGGTGACTGGCGGTGAAGAAGCTTCTATATCTTTCAGCAGGTTCGAGTAAATGGGGAACAGGACATCTGCTCCGTAGTATAGAATTGATAGATATTCTTAGGAAAAAAGGACTGCATATCTACACAATTGCATTAGTTCCAGATGTTATTGAAATGCAGAAGCTGTCCGTTTTTATTAATGGATATGACAGGCGTGTGCAGTCGCTCCATGAGATAGGCGTGGTTAATGCTGATGGGATTGTTGTTGATGTGCATACCAGTTTTCAGACAGAACTTTTTCTGTGGCTTAAAGAGCAGAGGCATATGGTTGTTGCACTTGACTGGTATCATGATATCGGAAACATTATAGTTGCCAGAGCCAACCTCCGAGGTGGAGCAGAAGCGTTAAAGTATGCAATCATCCGGCGGGAATTCCAGGATGCATTAAGAAATCGTTCAGAACTCAATCCCGGGTATGATGCCGTTGCTGTAATAGGCGGCGGAGACAACTGCAGGCACTTAGACAGGATTTTCAGCATTTTTACTGAGGACAGACATTTCCTGGATAAGAAAATCGCTCTTATACTTGGACCCATGGTTGATGGCAAACTTTCAAAATTTGCAGGCAACTCTGTGAGAGCGGTAACCGTTCTCAGAAACCCTGATAATATCGCATGGATTATGTCTAATACATCAGTCGGGATAACAAACGGTGGCACCTCGCTGATGGAATTTACCATGCTGGGAGTTCCTACAATTGTCTTTCCTCAGTCCGAAGAAGAGGAAAATTTCGTCAAACCATTTATAGAGAACAGGTGTTCGGTGTTGGGTTCACTGGAGACCGAAGGGTTTACCGCACAGATTATAGAACTATGGAAAGATGAAAAATTAAGGAAGACCTTGTCAGAAAATGGTAGAAAACTTATTGACGAGCACGGTGCTGAAAGAATCGCTGAGATTATTTTCAATACATTCTCAATTCATTAAAACATCCTGTACATTCGCGGGGAGGTAATAGATGAAAGCAATAGTTATCAGAAAGATTAAACGCCCTTCTTTGGAGTTGGTGGAAAAATTTAAGCAAATCCCTTCATCAATAGTTTCAGACTGTCTGAACCGTTATTACGGCATGCATGCTGGAATAAAGCCGATTTTTGAAGGGATCAGGCTTTGCGGGCCTGCTTTGACGATACAATCAATGTCAGGAAATAACCTGATGAGTCACCTATCACTTACCTTTGCAAAGCCAGGGGATGTGCTTGTAATAGATGCTCGCGGCTATCTTGGCAATGCGGTATGGGGCGGCGTACAGACAGCTTATGCCCTTAAACGCGGTGTTGCCGGACTTGTGGTTGACGGCGCTATTCGTGATGTGGAAGACATGCGACGGACAAGATTCCCTGTTTTTTGCAGGGGCGTTACACCTGCAGGACCGCATAAAGGATGGGCTGACAGTGTGAATGTCCCTATCCAGTGCGGCGGCATTCCGGTGCAGCCCGGAGACCTTGTTGTTGGTGATGATGACGGAGTTGCGATTGTTCCGATAGAACACGCCAGGGAAGTATACGAAGAGTCCCTTAAACGCATGAAACAAGAGAAGCGGTGGCTTAAAGAAATTGGCAAAGGCAAAAGTTCTCTGGATGCAATCGGATTAAAAAGAAAACTGGAAAACATGGAGATTGAATACATTGATTAATAAAAAGCTTCTTGTTATCGGAGCCGGCCTTGCCCAGTTTGACGCAATAAGAAAAGCAGCGGACATGGGCTATTATGTTCTGGCATCTGACGGCTCGCCTGATGCTCCGGGGTTAAAAATAGCCAGTGAAGCCAGAGTAATAGATGTAAAGGATATTAAAGGCAATCTTCAGTGGGCAAGGGATGCAAAGATAGACGGTGTTGTTTCTTATGCATCTGATATTACGCTTCCGGCAGTTCTTTCAGTGCGGGAAGCATTAGGATTGCCGGGATTGGGCCGCATTCCTATGGAAACAAGTCTGGATAAATCCAGACAGAGAAAAATATTCAAAGAAAACAGACTGCCCCAGCCTGATTTTGAGATTATTGAAAATGAACATAGCCTGAAGGATACGGTTAAAAGAATAGGTTTCCCTCTTGTTATTAAACCTGTTGACAACTCGGGTTCAAGAGGCGTAACCATGGTGGAAAAGCCCGAACAGCTGCTGCCTGCTTACTTTACTGCCAGAGCAAATTCAGCAAAAAATGCGGTAATTATTGAGGAATTTATTGAAGGAACTGAACTGACTGTTGAAGGATTTTCAGTAAATGGTACTCATCATATTCTTGCGATATCTGATAAATTTAAGCCTGAGGGGTCATACCGCGTTGCTATCCAGCTTACTTACCCTGCTGCTATATCTTTTGAACAGGAGAGAGAAATCGTAGATCTTATGCGCGCGGCATATGATGCTGCTGAAGTAGATAATACGCCGACACATTCAGAAATTATTTTAACGTCTAAAGGACCGAAGATTATAGAGATTGGCTGCAGAGGCGGCGGTTTTTTTGTTTTTACTAAAGTAGTAGGGGCTGTTTCAGGTTATGATATTGTTGCAAACTGGACAAGATTGTGTGCAGATGATTCTGTTGATGAAATAAAAATTGCAAAAAGAGGGGTCGTACTTGGATTCTATGCAGCCGCTCCCGGCAGGCTTGTTAGTGTTAAGGGACTTCAGGAAGCTCAGGCAATGGAAGGTGTTGAAACAGGATTATTTATTAAACCCGGAGAAGTGGTGCCTGAGTTAAAGACTGATGGAAGCAGGACAGGATGGATGGTTGTATGCGGCCGCGACCGCGCCCAGGCAGTGGAGCGGGCTGACATAGTCAGGGAAACAGTTCAGTTCGAGACAGTGCCGCTATAAATGATTGACGGTCATTGTCATCTCGATAAAAAGACAGGTAATTGCGCTGAAGAGATGAAGCATCTTCATGCAGCAGCCTCTGTTTTTGACGTTAAGAAGATAATCCTTCTTAATCTTCCGGAACTGGCGTTTGATAATGATCTGGTAATTGAGGAGGCAAAAAAATATAATGATTTTTTCTGCGTGTTTCCTTCAGTAAATCCCGTAAGCAGTTCGGCGTGCCCCGGGCTTGAAAGATTAAGAGCTTCAGGCGCCTGGGGGCTTAAACTTCATCCGCGATTGCACGGTTACCGTCTGGACAGTAAAGAATGTTTAGCTCTCCTGGGCGTTGCCGGTAAGTTAAAAATGCCGGTTATGGTTGACTGTTTTCCTGACGGCAGAAGCATTGCTCTCGGCAACACACCTGATGCGTTTGCTTCTCTGGCGGAGAGATTGCCGGATTTAAGAATTGCTATAGGGCATTCAGGCGGGCACAGGATTCTGGATGCTTTAATGGTGGCAAAGTATTTCAAAAATATTTATCTTGATCTCTCTTACACACTGCTTTACTACCGCAATTCATCGGTTATTAAAGATATTGCGTATGCCATAGAAAACATGAAGGCAGAACGAATATTCTGGGGAAGCGATTATCCTGACCGCGGTTACGAAGAAACCGTGAACTTATCCATGAAGGAATTTGAGAAAATGGGTTTGTCCGACAGATTACTAAAACCTGTTCTGACAAGCAATGCCGAAATTTTTTTAGGAGAAAATAAATGAAGCATGCAGACAAGAAAAAGCTTCTTGAACTGTACGAGGGCAGATACGCCAGGTTCGGATATGACGTTAAGACTATTGGCTGGAAAGATGAAGAAACTCAGCGCCTTCGGTTTGATGTGCTTTCCGGCATAGCTGACCTTTCCGGATGCAGCATATGCGACCTCGGCTGCGGTTTTGGAGACCTGTTCCCTCATCTGTTGAAAAGATTTAAAAATATAGATTACATTGGCATAGATCTCAGCGAAAAGCTGATTGAGGAAGCTAAAAGGCGTTATCCGGATGCAGTTTTTATGACACGCGATATATTAAAAGACCCTCTTAAGAAAAAAGTAGATTATATCCTTTCCTCAGGCGCCCTCAGCTTTAAGATTAAAAACCATGGAAATTACGTATGGCGGATGTTTGAAGCCATGATGGCAATGAGTTTAAAAGGTGTGGCGGTAAATTTCCTTTAAGCTATGTTGATTATAAGCTTGAGAAAAATTTCCATTTCTCGCCGGAGAGAGCATTCAAGATGGGCCGGGAACTGACGCCCTATGTCACCATCCGGCATGACTATCCTCTTTATGAGTTTACCCTTTATCTCTATCACTACCCGCCGCGCCGAGATAAGAATAGAGGCAAAAGGAGAATGCTTTGGCGGATACGATAAAAATATTATTATCAGATTTGACCTATCCCAGAGTATCGATTTCTCCCTTGCCGGTACCGTATGGGATCGGCGAATTGGCGGTATATTTAAAGAGGCAGATTAGGGATAATATCGAGGTGGATTTAGTCAGGACAACGGATCGTTTTTATCAAAAGATAGAAAACACCCAATACGACATATTTGGTTTTAGTCATTATATTTGGAACGCAGTCTTGTCCCGGACATGTGCGCAGCATGTCCGGTCGTTATTTCCGAAATCCGTTCTTGTTTTAGGGGGACCACACATCCCGATTCATTCCATAAATCAAGAGAAATATCTACGGTCATTGCCGGAGTTCGATTTTTTTATTGAAAAAGAAGGGGAGAGGGCATTCTTGAATCTTATTCAGAAGTTAATTCTGTGTGGTTTAGATGCGGAACAGATTAAAGAGACAAAAATAAATTCGGCAAGATTTTTTAAGGAGGGGAAATTTATATTTTATCCTTTGGAAGACAGATTGGTCAATCTCGATGAGATCGGCTCACCGTATACCGAGGGGTTAATGGACGAGTTTCTCGATGATGGGTTTATTCCAATAGTTGAGAATAATAGGGGATGCCCTTTTTCCTGTGCTTACTGTGGCAAAGGCGAGTTTTATCATAATCGTGTGGCGCATCATTCACTTGATTTTCTCAGGAGAGAATATGAATATATTGCGAGAAAGATGGCGACCCTAAAGCATCTCCCCTTTTCCGATGCGCTTTACTTTGCGGACAGCAATACGGGGATGTATGAACAGGATTTGCAAATTTGCCAGTTTTTGAAGGAACTACAGAGTCGATATGGGTGGCCCCGTAGAATTATTACTTCTACGGGCAAAGATTTAAAAGAGAAAGCGTTGGAATGCATTGACCTTTTGAATGGAGCTTTGATGTTAACGGCTTCGGTTCAGAGTACCGACCCCGAAGTTCTGCGGAATATTAAAAGGCATAATATTCCTTCTGAAAGGATTATGTCGATCGCAAAGGGCAGAGGGGAAAATTTAAGGAGTTTTAGCGAAATTATTTTGGGTTTGCCGGGTGATTCTTATGAGAAACATCTACAATCAATTTTGGATATGATGAACGCCTGTATTAACGAGATAAGAATAGGTCAGTTGATGATTCTTCCTGACACAGTTATGGCGGCACCCGGGTACAAAGAAAAGTATCAATTAAAGACAAAGTATAGGTTGCTCACAAAGGGTTTTGAGAAGGTAAGGGTCGGGAATACTTTTAAACTCGCGATTGAATATGAAGAAATCTGTGTTGGAACGGAATACATGAGTTTTGATGATTATGTACGATGTCGTGTACTTGGGCTTTTGGTTAATATTTTTTATAACAATATTTTTTCCTCTGAGACATTTAGGATTTTTCAGATGTCGGAAGTGCCTGTTTCGGAATATTTCAGGCGAATCGTTTCCTTACAAAAAGGTGATGGGATCGATGCGCTAGTTCAAGATTTTTGCGCTCTTGTTAAAGGAGAACTTTTTGATTCAGCGCGGGATATCAGCACTTTTATTGAGCGAGAGAATAATTATGAGAAATTGCACAGGAAGGAAATAGGATTAAATTTGTTGTACTATTTTTCTGATAAGGCGCGTACATATAGCTCTGATTTGATCACTTTGGGGAAGAACGCCGCTGTTGATTTGAGAAAGGGAGGAATTGCCTCAGCCATCGAGAAGGATTTAAACGCCTATTACGTATAAAGTAAGATGAAAAATAATATTCAGATTTATTTTGAATCTGAAGGTGTATGTGTTTGACGGGCATTGTCCCTTAGATAAAGATAGCTTTGTAGAACTCGGTAAAATTTTCATCAATGGTAATTTGTTGGCGGAGAGTTGAAAGCCAAAAATTACGTTTTTTTAAAGTAATGAGTGAAATCGCGGATATCTCAGGTTCGTCAGTTCAAGCTATGTTGATTATAAGCTTGAGAAAAATTTCCATTTCTCGCCGGAGAGAGCATTCAAGATGGGCCGGGAACTGACGCCCTATGTCACCATCCGGCACGATTATCCTCTTTATGAATTCACAGTGTATCTTTATCATAAGGCTTGATAGAAATGAATCCAAAAATTAAAAACATCTCAATTCTTGACTGCACCCTCCGTGATGGCAGTTATCTTATTGACTACCAGTTTACCGCTGAAGATACCTATATTATTTGTCTGGGACTGATGAAAGCCGGCTTTGAGCTTATTGAGATAGGGCACGGGACAGGTCTCGGCTCATCCGAAGCTGGCAAAGGCAAGGCTGCTGCTACAGACAAAGAGTATCTACAGGCAGCCAGATCTGCATTAGATGGAAGCGCCGCGAAGTTCGGGATGTTTTTTATCCCGGGAATCGGGAAGATAGAGGACTTAGAAATAGCTGCTGGTTATGGTATGAGTTTTGTCCGTATAGGCACAAATATAACAGAGATTGAGCAGGCAAAGCCTTATATTGAAAAAGCCAAAGAATTTGGGATGATGGTCTCTTCAAACCTGATGAAATCTTATGCGGTCCCGATAGATGAATTTATCAGACGGGCTAAAATGGCTGACCATTTTGGCGCAGATATAATTGCCGTAGTTGATTCTGCTGGCGGCATGTTTCCTCAGGATGTAAGAGAGTATGTTTTCCGTTTAAAAGGGATAACGGACAAGCAAATTGGTTTTCATGGACACAATAATCTTCAACTCGCTATTGCTAATACACTGGAGGCTGTAATGGCCGGGGCGAGTGTTGTAGATTCGTCGTTGCAGGGCATGGGAAGGAGTGCGGGAAATGCACAGACAGAGGTACTGGCTATGGTTCTTGAAAAATTAGGTTACAGCACAGGCATAGACCCTTATAAAGCAATGGACCTCGGAGAAAGAATTATCAAACCAATGATGAGCAAAGAACAGGGTGTAGATGATATAAGCCTGGTTTCAGGCATTGCCCAGTTCCACTCAAGTTTTTATCGCACCATATATGAGGTAGCAGAGAAATATCATATTGACCCGCGAAGGTTAATTGTAGAAGTGAGTGAAATTGATAGGGTTCATGTAACACCCGAACTGGCAGAGACAACAGCATTGAAAATCACGGGGGACATACAAAAAAACAGACCTTGCGATGCAGATATTACGTTTAATATTGATATTATGAAATGGAAAACCTCAGGGAATCCGGTAGAACAGGTGCAGACAATTGTCAGCGAGATAGTCAGTCAGTCAAAGAAAACTGGAAAGGAATCGGTTTTTTCAATAACGCTTTCTAAAAGCGAACGGACTGTATTCCCATTTGTGAGGCAGAGTCTTTCCTTTGTTATGGGTAATGTAGAGGCTTCAGACATTAATGAGGCAAGGTCTCTCATGGAAGCATTAGACGGCAGAGTGGACTGGCTTCTGCTTGATGAGAGCTGTCCTGAACTGCGTGAAAGCGAATTTGGGAAACATATTTATAAAAGCAATTTTACCTGGTATTCTGAGGAACGTGCCTTGCGTTTGAGCGTCGGAACCCTGCTTTCCAGGAAACGGCAGGAAGGTGTTGTCTTGATTTTGGCTGACAATGAAGATACAGAGATTATGAACCTGTCTTTAAAACAGCAGGGGATATCCGTTGTCTCAAATAACGTGATTAGAAAAGATAACAACGAATTGAGCAGAGTCACTGCTATTGTATCCTTTGGTGCTGAGTACGCGAGGGTGCTTACCGCCGTGCATGTGCCTTTACTGTCTAAAAATGCTGTTATATATGCAGCACGTCCTGATTCCTTTCCCCCATCATTCTGGGAGGCTGCCCTTGCAGAAGGCTTGTCCGTATGTCGTGTGGATTCAAGGACAGGTTTTTCCGCAGAGATAAGTTTAGTAATTGAAACAAAGAAAATGATCGGTGTGATGGGTTCTGTAACATTGTCAGGGGTCTCTGTAGTGGCAGGAGGGATTATAGGGCGACGCGGTAGTGTTGTCGTAGATTCCATAAAAAATCCAACGCGTGTTATCGGCATAGCAGATGGATTAGGGGGAATTCTGCCTCCGGAGAAGGAAACACCGTATCTCGAAATAAAAGAAAAAGTCAAAGAGCAGATTATTAAAAATATGTATAAAAAGGAATTTTGAAAATGCGCCCACTTGCTGAAAGACTGGATCAGATTATACCTTCGGCTTCCATGGCTATGGCGCAGAAGGCACTCGGTAAAGACAATTTAGGCAGAAGAGTTATTGACCTGACCTGGGGACAGCCTGATTTTGACACACCAGAGCATATAAAAGAAGCTGCGTGGGAGGCAATTAGGTCGGGTAAGAATGGATACACTTCCTCAGCCGGCATTCCTGAGCTACGGACTGCTATCGCCGATTTCCATAGGTCCTGCTACGGTGTATCCTATAATCCTGGGACAGAAATTCTTGTAACCCCTGGCGCCAAGCAAGGTTTAATGTACCTGATGCAGGCGCTTGTGAATCCAGGAGATGAGGTCATACTTTTTGAGCCCTGCTGGCTCAGTTACCGTGATATGATACTGCTTAACGGCGGGATACCACGTTTTATTCCTGCAGGCAAAGGACTGTCTCCTGACCTCTCAATGCTGGAAAAGACAGTAAATAAAAGGACCAAGGCTGTTCTGCTCAACAACCCGGTTAACCCCACCGGATATGTATTTAAAAGAAGCGAACTTGAATTGATTGCAGATGTTGCCGGGCGTTACGACCTGTACGTCATTTCAGATGAGATTTATGATCGCATAGTTTTTAGCGCGTTTATCTCGCTTTCGGAACTCAAACAGATTCGAGATCGCCTTATTATAGCAAACGGCTTTTCAAAGACCTATGCAATGACCGGCTGGCGGATCGGTTATCTGCTCGGACCCGAAAGTGTTATTTCCAGAGTCAGCCTTATTCATCAGCATACTGCTACATGTGCTGCGGCACCAAGCCAGTACGCTGCCCTGGCAGCACTGAGGGGGAACCAAGATTCGGTTAACAACATGGTCAGAACTTATAAAAAAAGAAGAGACTTTATGATAGAGGAGTTGAAAAGCACGTCTTTTCACATTATTCCTCCTGACGGCACTTTTTATGCCATGCTTGATGTATCTGTCCTTGGTGTGAGTCCTGGAGAAAATGCCGAGGTGCTTTTCAAAAAATGCGGCATTGCGGTTGTAGATGGCATTTCTTATGGCGAGTCTGCCAGCAGTTACGTTCGCCTTTCACTGACAAAAGACAAAGCAGAGTTGTCAGAAGCTGTTGAAAGACTGAAAAAATTTAGAAAGTAGATAAAATGGAGTTCGCAAGACCTGATTTAATAATAAAAGGCGATAATTTTGTTAAAGAGGGAAAGCTTATTTTATATAGGGAATTAAAGTTACTCCAGCCTGTAAGAGTTGATAATTTTCTAAATTTATTAAATGATGATGGAAACAAACTCCTGTTTGACAGTTATGTTAATGACAAACTAAAGCTTATTCCTATTGCGAGGTCTAACCCTCTGTTTAAGCCTAAGTCTGATTTTCCTTCAAGGGTGCTTCTTGAGATGACCAGCAGGTGTAATCTTAACTGCACAATGTGCCCACGACAGAATCTTCAGAGGGAAAAGGTTGATATGGAGCCGTGGGTATTTAAGAAATGTGTTGATGAGCTGGATAAAGCAGGAATAGATGGTTTATGGTTATATAACATTGGAGAGTCGATTCTCCATCCCGCCTTTTCTGAACTATTAAATTATGTGTCTTCAAAAAATAATCTCGGACCAATCTGGCATTCTTCAAACGGTCAGGAATTGAACGAGTACTTCTCCAATTTAATAATTAATTCAAAAGCCACATTTATGAATATGTCGGTTAATGCCGTAACACCCGAAACATACAGAAAGCTCTCTCCTGATGCAGACTGGAATAAAATGACATCAAATTTTGGGAAGTTCATTAATTTAAAGCGCAAGTTAAATAAAAGAACTCCTTTTGCAAGGCTCCAGATTATTGACCAAGAATATGCCAGCCATGAGATTGACAATTTTCTGAAAAAATATGCTGATTTTGCGGATATCCTCTCTGTCAATGCGCTTGAGGCTTTTTCAAGAGACGTTAAAACCAATGTGGCTTATGCAATTAAGAGAGAGCGACCTGACAGGAAGAGTTGCCGCAGAGTGGACAGGCAAGATTTATTTATATTTTCTAATGGAGAAACAACTTTCTGCGATACTGACTATAACGGCATGTTTTCCATGGGTAATGTAAAAGAAAAAACTATTTATGAAATATGGAATTCTGATTTCAGGGAAAAAATAATTGAGCTCAATAAAACCGGCAGGCTTAACGAAGTTAATCTATGCAGAGACTGTCTGGATTTTGATTTGTGACATTTTATGGATATAAGAATAGAGGCCGAAAATTTAATTTTAAGGAATATGCGTTTAAATGATGTTAGTCAGGAATATGTCAATTGGTTAAATAATCCAGAAATTAACAAATATTTAAGCTGTGCGGGCAAGTATCAAACAATGAAAAGTTGTTTGGACTATGTGCGTCTGTCATTTACAAAAGACAAAGAGCAGCTTACAGAGGCAGTTGAAAGATTGAAAAAGCTTGCATGACGGATGGTGTATAATTTAGAAAAGTTAACTAATTAATTCTGAATAAAGAAGGGGTTTATTTTATGGGTCGTTGTAGGAACGGGAGTAAAACATTAGTGAAAGTTTGTGCTGACCTGCAATCGTATGATACTGCTCTTGTAATCAGCGATAGTACTACAGTTGATGTTGGATTGGTAATTGTTGAAGTAGTTAAAGAGGTTACAAAGAATGTGAGTCACATTACGATAGAGCCTTTTAAAATGCACGGACAAGAACCTCCTCCACCTGTCGCAGAAAAAATGAAAGAAAATTCGGTGGTTTTCGGGGTTACTAAAATGTCTATGGCACATACCAAGGCACGGCAAGAAGCAACTTTAAGAGGAGTTCGTTATTTAAGTTTGCCGGATTATAGCATGGAGTTATTATGTAGCGCAGCGCTGCAGGTTGATTTCAAGGAATTAACGCCGATTGTCGAAAGGGTTACTGGAATATTGAGTGCGGGTAAAGAGGTTAAAATAATGACGAGTAGAGGGACAGAACTTTTTATTAAAATAGACGGTCGTCAAGCTAATTCATGTCCTGGCTGGTGCCATGGACCTGGCACGCTTGCTTCTCCTCCTAATGTTGAATCAAATATTGCACCTCTTGAGAGCGAAAGTAATGGAGTTGTTGTTGTGGATGGTAGTATCCCCAACGAACAATTAGGATTGATAGACAGTCCCTTGATACTTAAAATTGAAAATGGACAAATAGTGGATATAAAAGGCAGATCGGCTTCAGTTTTAGAGAAAATCTTAGATTCTCTTAATGATCCAAAAACCCGCATTCTTGCAGAGCTCGGATTTGGACTTAATCCTAAGGCGAGGATTTGTGGCATTATGCTGGAGGATGAAGGCTGTTTAGGAACTGTTCATTTAGGTTTCGGCTCTAATTCAACAATTGGTGGAAATAATTGTATTCCATTTCATTTGGACATGGTATTACGTGCCCCGACTGTTTTAGTGGATAACCGCGTTATTCTCAAAGAAGGTAAATTAACTATACTGTGAACAAATACAATTTTAAAAAAGAGGCAAATAATGAATGCAGTTGAATATTTACTCGATATCGTTGTAAAAAATAAAAATCGCGAATTTCTTATAGATTGCCAAAGTGGTGAATATTTAACTTTTGGTAAATTACATGAACATGCGTGTTCAATTGCACAGGACATTTTAAATAAAGGACTGAAAAAGGGCGACAGGATAGCAGTTTTATTGGATAATTCTATAGATACAGCGTTACTTTATTTCGGTTGTTTGTATTCGGGAATAGCTACTGTTCCGATTAATCCTGTATACAGTCGTGAAGAAATAAATTTTTTCATCCGTCATAGTGGCGTATCTATTATAGTCGTTTCTGAAAATACCATTGAAAAGATTCAAATTGAATCCTTAAAGAGTAACGGCACTAAGATTCTGCAATTGGTGCAGAATGATAAAAAACAAACAGAAGAAAAGACTATAGATTTTTGGAATTTACGCAATTTAAAAAAAGTTAATGAGATGTTTCAGCCATTCAGATATGTTAGACCCGACGACATTCTTACAATTATTTATACGTCCGGCACTACAGCTCAACCAAAAGGTGTTGTTCATAGAATCGGCAGTTTAATTGATAATGCAAAATTGTTTGTAAAAGAACTGGATATTAATTCAACTAACAGATTCTATGGAATTTTATCTATGACTTATTTAGGGGGGTATTATAATTTACTTCTATTACCATATGTTGCAGGCGCTTCGGTAGCTCTATCAAAAACATTTAATGCACAATCTGCTATTGATTTCTGGAAGCCTGCTATTACATATGGAGTCAACACTTTATGGCTCGTACCCACAATTATCTCTATTTTATTGAAAATAGACAGAGGTAAAAATGGAGAAAAATTCTGTAGAGAAAAAGTAAAATGTGCCTTAGTTGGTACAGCACCTCTTCCTATTAAATTAAGAAAAGATTTTGAAAAACGTTATGGAGTCATTCTTTATGAAAATTATGGATTATCAGAAACTCTTTTTATTTCAACTAATTCACCAAAAGTGTCAAGACAGGAAGATTGTGTTGGTAGAGTTTTACCCGGGGTACAGGTTACGATTTTCGATAACTCAGTTAAGGCGTTACCTTATGGAGAAGAAGGTGAAATTTATGTAAGAACATTCTCCCTTATGCAAGGTTATTATAATTCAGAAAATAGGGGCGCAGATTCCATTGATAATACCAAATGGTTTGGTACAGGTGATATAGGAATACTTACCGTAAAAGGAGACTTATCTATAACAGGTCGTAAGAAAGATTTAATTATTAGGGGCGGTATTAATATTAGTCCTATGGCAATTGAAAATATATTGCACAATCATCCTGCTATTGAACAGGCGGTGGTAATAGGCATCCCTCATGAGATTTTAGGTGAGGATATCGTTGCTGTTATTAAACTTAAGGAAGGAAATAATTTTAATGAAGTAATCGGGTCAATAAAAGAATATAGCCGTGAAAGATTAGGAACTGCATGTGATATTGGACAATTTTTTCAAATCGAGGAATTTCCTTTAGGTGCAACTGGTAAGATATTAAAACGAAAAATCAAAGAGATTGTTGCTCAGAAATTAGAACTAACCATAGCACCACAGAAGAATGGTTTGAGAGAGCGAAGGGGTGAAATACACAATTAATGTTGCGGGATTGCAGAATAAACTAAATTTATTTCATGTCGAGATAGTGTAATAATAAGGAGGATACTTGAAAAAAAAATTAATTAAAATTTTTGCTGATGCTTTAAAAATTTCAGAAAAAGAAGTAACAGATAATACTTCATTTAAAAATACAAAACACTGGGATAGTTTAGCAATGGTTATGATGGTGACTGCTGTAGAAAATGAATTCGGCATTAAACTCAATTTCGAAGACCTACAAAAATTTGTGTCTTTTAAAGCAGTGTATGACTTATTAAAAGAGAAAGGAGCATGTAATGAGTGACAATAAAATAAAAGATGAAGTGAATAAATATGTTTATCCATCAGAATTTGCTTATGCAAGAGGAGAACATGTTTATTTTAGGTATCTCACAGAAGAAGATGCTAAAGGAGAGTGGCATCTATGGTTTAATTCACCTGAAGTTACACAATACATGGGCGCCCGTAGATGGTTTAATACCATAGATAATCAATTAGAATATTTGCAATATGTTAAAACCACTAAAGATAGATTAACTCTGGCAATTATTGATATTAAGACAAATAAGCATATCGGCGTTTGTAGCCTCGGCTCTATAGATTATATTAATAGACATGCGGAAGAATCATGTGTTATTGGTGATAAAAAATTTCAAAATGGTCTTTATGCATTAGAGTCTATAGCTATGATTACTGAGATTGGTTTTTCGAGATTAAATTTACATAAAATATATGCAACAGGGGCAGAAAGTAATCAAAACGGTTTGATGCTCACTAAATTATTAGGATACAAAGAATCGGGTCGATTTAAAGAACATTCCTTTATTAAAGGTAAATATGAAGATTCGATTATTCTTGAAATTCTTCAAGTAGACTGGTTTAAATCACCTAAAAGGCCCAAGTTAATGCAATTAAATTATGATGAGTGAAGTTTTTGTCTGACGGCTATTAAAAATAAGACTACTAAAATATAAAAATGTATCATTTATGTTGTTATATTTAGAACGTAATTTCTTTGTGGTCAATTAAAATACACGCCAAAGTACTTAGAAATCCTACAGTAAGGGTCATGACGGAAACCATGGGACTTGTTGTTAAGTCACATGGAAATATTTTTTTATCAGAGTATATATCGTAATTGTTACGGGAGAAATTTTAAGGTGAATATAAAAAATAAAACAATCATCATATATGAATGTCCGACTATCAGTGATTATATATTTATCAATAGATATATCAAAAAGAATATTTCTGTTTACATCATTGAACCTTTTGGTGCTTATCACCATAAAAAAAGAATAAGGTTTTATCCGCCGCACTTATCATCTTATATAGAAGAACTAGTGCAGGAAAGGAAAATTTCTATTCTGAAAGCTGACGAGATTAATGCAAAAGAAATATATCAGATGTCAGCTGACAAAGCTGTTGAGGTTATTGAACCGGGTTTTAAGGAATATAGAAAAGAGTATGAAGAACTTTTTGAATATGTCTCCCGGACTCTGAAATCTTCTATTGCTGAAGATATCTTTAAAAAAGATTTGTGCAATAGGTTAGCGGAGTTTTATTCAGTAAATATCTTATTACACCGAATAGAAAAGCTGTTTAGTCCGGGTTTAATTCGCGTTTATCCAGACACAAATGTGCGCTCTTATCTTTATTTAAAAACTTTACTTTCAGGATGCAACCAGGATTTTTTTGAACATCCAGACATTCAGTTTCCGAAGTGGACATATGTTACTTCTTTTTATGAGAATCTGAAAGAATACATAATTGCCATTGCCAGTCTTTCTGCTCAGACTTTAGCCAGCGGTCTTTTTGGCAGTTTTCAATCTTTCCAAAAAAAAAATAAAAAGATTTATTCTTATGGCATAACAATTATATCACCGTTGCGCCAGCTTGCCAATAACCAGCGTGGTCCTGATTTTATAATTGACAATAATAAAATTCGTTCTGAGGAGGTTGTTTATTTTCCTCTGATTAATTTGACCGGTAAGCAAAAAAAACAATTAAAAAGTTTGTCGGGTTCGGTGTATTACCCACCAAAAATTGGGCGTTGTTTTTCTAATTTTACTGAATGGAAAAGACTTTTAAGATTCGCCTTAAGAAAGAACTTTTTCCTCAAAAGCGAAGAAATAAATACAGCTTGTAATGCCTTTTTTAATTATTTCAGATGGTTGCATGTGTTGAAAGATATCAAACTCCGGCATTTTATTACCCATTGCGATTTTGGGATTAGTTATATCGGCCGTAATATAGCATTGAGCCAAGCGGGCGTTCAGACATGGTATTTCACCGACTCTATGAATCACGGCTGCCACTGGAAAACAGAAGATAATAAAAACGGTATGCGCCATCCCTTCTGGACTTACCTTAATTATGACCATTTTGTGACCTGGGATGAGTTTTTGGCGAGGTATTTTAAGGAACATCCAGGGCGCTTAAAAAACACTCACATAGCAGGATGTTTCTGGAGCGGGCACATAAAGGAAAGGCGAGGTGTAGAAAAGAAGAAAACAGGCAGTGGAAGGGATGCACATGCAGGGTTTTTATTAGCAGTTTTTGATTCTACTTATTCAAGGAACGGGATGACTTCTTATGCCGAGGGAGTGGCATTTGCAAAGCATATTCTTCGGTTGGCTGATGACTATCCGGATGTGCATATATTCTTAAAAGAAAAAAAACAAAGAGGCGTCCATAAAACTCTTGACCCCGTGCTTGGACCGCGTCTATTAGATATATATAGAAGGATGGATTCACATCCCCATATAACCATATGTTCTGACAGGGAGGATGCGTCTGAATTAATTGCTATTTCCGATATGATTATCTCTTTTCCGTTTACATCTACAACCTTTGAAGCACTGAGTATAAATAAGGCGGCTATCTGGCATGACCCCATGGGTTATTACCGAAATACACCCTATGCAGAAGTCGGAGGTATAACTACGCACAGTTATGAGGAGCTTAAATTAAAGGTTCTGGAAATCAGACGTATGGGAACAGAGACGTACAAAAATCCCGTACAAACCGGTTCGCCGTTGATGGATCCATTCAGGGACGGTAAGGCTATTGATAGGTTCAGAGAACTTTTAGTATCCAGCTGATGACAGACAAGGAACGGCAGATTAAAAACAGTTTTATTTATCTTATACCTTTGATTGTCAGTGGTTTTCTGCCAATCGTTGCCCTCACCGTATTTACAAGGGTTTTGACCAAGGAGGACTTCGGCGCTCTTGCGCTAGCGCAGATTTACGCTATATTTGCGAGCGGTCTGGCGAATTTCGGGTTGACAGTTGTTTATGAGCGGAATTTTTTTCAGTACAGAGACCCGGAAAAGTCAGCAGACCTGTTATATTCAACACTGGTTTTCGTAATTACTGTATTTTCAGTTTTTGTTTTATTGACTTATATCTTTAAAAGCCCGTTTTCAAGTATTATTATCGGTTCGTCGGGTCACGCGGCTTTATTGTTTTGGACATTTTGTTCTACCGGATTTTTGAGCCTCAAGACTTTTTTTTTAACGTACTTCAAAAATACTGAAAATGCCAAAGATTTCACGAAATATACAATTTATGAAAGTGTTCTGGCTGTTTTATTTTCTGTTTTTATGGTGATTTTTTTGCGTACCGGCGTTATTGGTATTGTATGGGGTCAGCTGTCGGCAGGCTTGATCGTATTTTCTGTTTTGGTAATAAAATTTTTAAAATTTCTTCCATTTTCATTTAATTGGCGTATTCTGAAGGAGTCCCTTAAACTGAGCTATCCCTTTACGTCCAGGGTTTTTTTCGGTGTAATCAGCACCCAATTTGATAAGTACATGATTGGACTTCTGGCCAGTATCAGCGGGGTTGGCATATACAGTATTGGACAGAGGGTTTCATATGCTGTTTTCAGCTTTATGACGGCAATTCAGAATGTATATGCCCCGCAGGTTTATAAGAGGATGTTTGATGAAGGCGAAAAAGGCAGGGAATCCGTGGGGAAGTATCTAACGCCCTTTGCCTACATATCTGTTTCTGCTGCATTAATAATTGCACTTTTTTCAGAAGAAATCATCAGCATTTTAACGCCAAAATCCTATCACGGCGCTATTGATATTGTGATAATTCTTTCGATGTTTTACGGCTCCATGTTTTTCGGCAAACAGCCCCAGCTTCTTTTCGCAAAGAAGACGCACATAACATCGCTTCTTACATTTAGTACTATTGCAGTAAATGTCGGGCTGATTATACCTTTTACAATGAAATGGGGCGCTGTCGGGGCTGCCTGGGCGACACTCTTGGCCGGTTTAATCGCAGGTTCGATAGGCTTTATTGTTTCACAGCATTACTATAGAATCAAATATGAGTACAAAAAGATTTATGCCATCTTCATTTCGTTTTTTATTTCTGCTGTAATGGTGGTTTTATTACGGTATATGGATGCTGATTATTATGTACGCATATTTCTGAAGTTGGTCTCAATCATTTTGTTTGCATACATAGGCGTCAGAATAAATGTCATTACAATGGATAACTTTATGATGGTAAAGAATATAATTATTAGGCCTAAATCCAAAGAGGCTGCGGCGTGAATGCTTTTAGATAAGGCTAATGCAGCTTAATATTAAATCATTAGCACGTAATGTATTCCATTATCTTTCTAAAAAAGCAATTCTCGATGCTAAAGGCGAGGATAAGAAATTTTTAGAGATATGGAATCTATCCCTGAAAATTATTCCGGATTCAGTATTGGATGAGCATTTTATCGTGCCGGTATTCAACGACGAGGTAAGATTAAGGATAAGATTATTGATTTGCGGGGAAGTTTATTTTGCTGCCAAGGTTATCGAGGAGCTATTTGGCGGAGAGAAAAATTGCACATTTCTTGATATCGGCGATTCTGACGGCTCCACGAGGTTACTGCTGAATGAGGCGCTCCCCCATTTTTCTATTGATACGCTGGGTATTAACCTTCAATTAAAGGCTGTTGAAAAGATTAGAAGAAAGGGACTAAAGGCGGAGTGCCTGGATGCTATGGAAGTACAGAAGGCCGGGACGAGATATGATATAGTTTCACTGTTTGAGACATTAGAACATCTGACAAATCCCATTGGTTTTCTGGAAAATATCCATGAAACGGTAAAACACAGATTGATTATCTCGGTTCCTCTTATACGCCATAGCAGGATAAGCCTCAGGTATCTGGATAAGACATGGGATAAAAACATAATTCCGACAATAGAGAATACCCATATTTTTGAATTGGCGCCCGAAGATTGGAGAAAGATTTTTCTGCACACAGGCTGGCGGGTAGAGAGCGAGTGGAGGCTGAGGCAGTTTCCTGACAGCGGCCTTCTGAAGATTATAATGCAGCGTGCCTGGAGAAAGATCAGTTTTGAAGGTTTCTGGTTTGCTGCCTTGACAAAGGATATGTTTCATAAAAACCGGTTTGTGTTACAGTAGAGTGTCGTGAATAAGTTGAAATTTTTTTTGAGGCGTTCAGGATGAAAACGAGGATAAAGGCAAATGAAAACTTTCACCGGCTCGCAGGGAAAACGCCGTTTGATTTTCGCGATAAAAGGGTTCAGGAATACAGGCGATGCTGGGAAGAATGGCCTGAAAAATTTCATGTAGGCTATTACCCCCTGTTTGTAGACATCGAGGTGACAAGCGCTTGTAATTTAAGGTGTCCTTTTTGCGCCACTACGTTCAGGGGCAAATTAATAAAAAAAGGTTTCATGTCATTTGAGGTCTTAAAAAAAATAATTGATGAGAGCGCTGACAATAATCTCTACGGGGTCAAGTTTAATATCAGAGGGGAACCACTACTGCACCCAAAGATTTCGGATTTTGTATTATATGCCAAAAAGAAAGGATTGATAGATGTCTATTTCAACACGAATGCTATGCTTCTTACTGAGGACATGTCCAAGAAGTTGTTAGATGCTGGACTTGACAGGATGTCTATTTCTTTTGAAGGTTATACAAAAGAGGTCTATGAAAAATACCGGGTTGGCGCAAAATTTGATAAAGTCATTGCAAATATTAATAAGATGCAAGCTATGAAAAAAAAGATCGGCGTGACCCATCCAAGAATAAGAATCCAGACAGTCATGCTTCCTGAGATGGAGAACAGTTTTGAAGAGTATAAAAAGTTTTGGATAAAATATGTTGACGAGGTAGCATATCTTGATTATAAAGAAATGGAAGTGAAGAAAAAGGGGGTTCGATATCCCTGGGCATGCCCTCAAATATGGCAGAGGATGGCTGTATGGTGGGATGGAACAATTTTACCATGTAATCATGATGATGAGGGTTTAATTGCATGTGGCAATATAAATGATATGACTATTAAAGAGGTGTGGAATTCAGAAAAGTTAAACAGGATAAGGGATTTCCATAAAAGAGGTTTGGGACATGAGATACCGGCGTGTGACGGCTGCTATTTAAGAGACAGCGAAATTGTAAAATTACGCAGTAAAAAGAGATAAAACAATGATAGTGGCAATTATTATGGGAAGAAAGGGAAGTAAGGGATTTCCTGGTAAAAATCTGTATAACATTCTCGGGAAACCGCTTGCATATTATCCTATGAAGGCAGCAAAAGAATGTGCGGATATTGACAAAACATATCTTTCAACCGACGATGAAAAGCTGATGGAGCTGGCCTGTGCTAACGCGATTGAGATAATCCAGAGGCCCCCGGAGTTATGTACTGATGAAGCCCTCGGTGAACACGTATATAAACATGCATATAATTATGTGAAACAGAAAAATAATGACAGGGAAATAGAGATTGTGGTTTTACTGATGTGTAATGCAGCAACTATTACCTCGAAAATGATTTCGAAGGGCATTGAGGTTCTAAAAAACAACTGTGGGTATGATTCTGCTGTTACCGTGTCTCGATATAATATGTGGAGCCCGCTGAGGGCACGGAAGATTGGTAATGACGGACTGTTGCATTCGTTTATTCCTTTTGAATTATTCAGTGAGTCACAGAAGTTGACCTGTGACAGAGACTCCCAGGGCGATGTGTGGTTTGCTGACATGGGGGCGTCTATTGTCAGGCCGAGATGTATAGAAAATATAGAGCGGGGGATACTGCCACAGAAATGGATGGGGCAGAATATTTACCCTCTTAAGCAATGGGGAGGGCTGGACGTTGATTACGAGTGGCAGGTGCCACAGGTCGAATTCTGGCTAAAATTTAACAATGACGAGAGCAAAGATTAATAAGAATTCACAGAAGACAGTCCTTATTACCGGGGCGACGAGCGGCATCGGGAAAGAAATAACCCTCAGGTATGCGGAAAAAGGATGGAGCATAGTGGGTCATTATTGTTCTTCGGAAGACAAGGCAAAGGAATTGAAAAAAATTGTGGATGCACATAATGTCAAATGCTGGCTGTTAAAATCAAATTTTTCATCAAAACGTGAAATTATCCGTTTTATTAATAACGTAAAAAAGTTTCGCATAGACAGTCTTGTTAATAATGCCGGAACGTATGTTGCAAAAAAACATTTTAGCAAATTGACTATAGAAGACATTGCCGGTGTATTTATGGTTAATACATTTGCTCCCATGGTGCTGACATCCCGTATATTTATGGATATGAAAAAAAGACGCTTCGGGAGAATTGTAAATATAAGTTCTATTGCTGCTAAATATGGGGGCTCTGGCTATTCCCTGCATTATGGGTGTTCTAAGAGGGGACTGGAAGGCCTGACCGGAACACTCGCAAGGGAAGGGGCTGAATATGATGTACTTGTTAATACTATCAGGCCCGGGGTTATTGATACAGAATTTCATAAGAAGTTTCCTAAGGATATGAGAAAGAGAACTGCTATGATTCCACTTAAGAAAATGGGGATGCCTAAAGATATCGCAGATATGGTTTATTATTTGGGAAGTGATGTGAATAAATTCATAACAAATGAAATTATAACAATAGCAGGCGGAGAATAGGTCTATTATTTAGAGTTAGAGGAAATCAGGATGCCTAAAGTCGTTATCACCACAACAACTTTTGGGAAAGTAGATAGTTCTTCTTTGGAATTATGTAGAAACAGGGGATGCTCTGTTGTCCTTAATCCTTATCAAAGAAAAGTTCTTTCTCATGAGCTTGTGGAGCTTGCAAAGGATGCCGAAGGATTAATTGCAGGCACCGAAATCATATCCAAGGATGTGCTTTTGAAACTACCGCATCTCAGGGTAATATCCCGTTGCGGTACGGGGCTTGACAATATTGACCTTGAGGCAGCTGAAAAATTGAATATTGAAGTGTTCAATACCCCGGAGGCTGTTACAGAGAGCGTTACAGAATTGGCAGTGGGGTTAATATTGGATTGTCTCAGGGGTATTTCACATTCTGACAGAGAAATGAAAAACGGCAAATGGAATAAATATATGGGGTCCCTTCTGCACGGGAAAACAGTCGGGATAGTGGGGCTTGGCAGAATCGGCGGCAGGCTTGCCGGAATTTTGAAACAGAGCTTCAACTGTAACGTGGTTTATTACGATACATATAAAAACAATAAAAAATTCAAAAAATTGCATTTGGATAAGCTGTTTAGCGTTTCCGATATAATTTCCTTTAATTCAAGCAGTACAGATCTGATACTTGATTCAAACAGCATCAAAAAATTAAAAAAAGGGGTCATCATAATAAATACTTCCCGTTCGAATTTAATAGATGAAGGCGCTATTGCAAAGGCTTTAAAGGATGGCACGGTGTCATTCGCCGCTTTTGATGTCTTTAACAAGGAGCCTTATAACGGTGAGTTGAGGTATTTACCTAATGTTATTCTCACCCCGCATATAGGCTCTTATGCAAGGGAGGCAAGAGCGGAGATGGAAAAACAGGCAGTGGAAAATTTGCTCAAAGGATTCCAGAAAGCGGGTTTATTATGAAGGAAAGGGTAGTGGTTTTCGGCGGGTCGGGCTTCCTCGGAAGTCACGTTGCCGATGAGCTGGCAAAGAGGGATTATCAGGTAATAATTTACGATTTGCGCGAATATCCCCGCTTAAAGAAAAATCAAGTCATGGTAACAGGCGACATTAATGACGATGTAAAGTTAAAAGAGGCGTTAAAGGATGCGGATATCATATATAACTTTTCTGCCGTAGCCGATATAGAAGAAGCAGCAGTGAATCCCGTAGAAACTGTGAAGGTTAACATATTAGGCAATACAAAAATAATGAATGCCGCTAAAGACTGCAAAATAAAAAGATATATCTTTGCCAGCTCCATATACGTATACGGCAAATCGGGTTCTTTTTACAGGGCAAGTAAATTTGCCTCGGAATTATTAATTGAGAGTTTTCATGAGGTCTATAATCTGAATTATACCATCCTCCGCTACGGTTCCCTGTACGGGAAATACGCAGATGAACACAACTGGATTTATAAAATACTAAAAGACGCCCTGACGCTGGGGAAAATCGTCCGCTACGGAGACGGTGAAGAGATAAGAGAATACGTCCATGTGGAAGACGCCGCCCGTTACAGCGTGGACATACTGTCGGAGGAATATAAAAACCAGTGTGTTGTTCTCACAGGCCACCACCCCATTAAAATAAAAGACTTGCTCCTTATGATTAAGGAGATCCTTGGCAATAAGGTTGAGATAGAGTACCTGCCCACCAGGCAGACTTACCATTATGAAATAACGCCCTATTCTTTCACTCCGAAGACGGCAAGGAAACTGACCTCCAACTACTATATAGACCTCGGACAGGGGATACTGGACTGCCTTGATTACATCCACAAAAATTTAAAGACGGATAAGATTGAAGGCGCCGTTGAATAGCGCCGCAGGCATGATAAAGGTTATACTTCTTGATTTTGACGGCGTCTTGGTTGAATCGGTAAATATCAAAACCGCTGCCTTCAGGGAATTATTTAAAGACGAGGAAGAAAATGACCTGGCTGGGATATTGGATTACCATAAAAAACATGGCGGCATATCCAGGAGAAATAAAATTATTTACTTTTATAAAAATATCTTAAAGAGGAAGCTTACAGAAGAAAGGCTGAAGGAACTGGAAGACAGGTTCTCGCAGTATGTAAAAGACAAGGTAATCCGCGCCTCTTTCGTTGACGGGGCATTAGAGTTTCTTAAGAAGAATTATAACAGATATGATTTCTATATAATCTCTGGCACGCCGCAGAAAGAGCTGGAGGAAATAGTGTCTAAGAAAAATTTAAGCCCCTATTTCCTGAGTGTATACGGTTCTCCCCCTGCCAAGTCTGAAATTATTCATTCCCTGCTGTCAGCGAAAAAATATTCCAGGGACGAAGTCATCTTTGTGGGAGACTCTCCGGACGATTTAGAGGGCGCCGTAAAATGCGGCATCAAATTTGTGGCCCGCACAGGGCACTTATGTGAGGATAATGTCTTCAACAACAATAGTTTCCCTTCAATCAGCAGTTTTTGTGACCTTGATTCTGTCATTTCTGAATTAAATATCCGGTAAAGCATTCCATAGGAAGTTTCCCTGGACTTACGAAGTGCCCGTCCCTCATGCTATGCTGATTTTCGTGAATCCGACTGCACATAACCGCACACCGATATGAAGGTAATTATTACAACGCGTCTAAGCAGGAGAGTTTGCAGGGGGCAAGTCCCGCTGAGACTGATTTCATTTAGGAGACTTTCAAAAAAAGAGATCCTCATGGCAAGAAAATTCAACGTCGGGAGATTCTATCTTCCTGCTATCGGCAGCAAGGATACGGAAGAATTTCTGGGGGAGTTTGACGGATTCTGGGATGAGGTTGTCAGCGGTTTCCCGCCCGAACATCCGTTCTGGAGGAATGTTGTCTCTTCAAAGATGCAGCCCTGGGAAAATTCAATAGGGTATCTATGCCTCGTACTATTCACCCTTGCGTGCACCCCCGCTTCCGGAGATGCCGGATTAGTTATAGTCTGTGACAGCGTGCAGATGAAAAGGGTCTTTATTGAGTGGGCAAGGATAAACAGATGGGAATTAATCAGTACGGGCTCTGCGCAGGGCGGCCGGGTTGACGCAATTGCACAGAAAATAAACAATCTTGGTTGGTTTGCCGTCAGGTTTTTATCCTGCCTCTATAAAAAGTGGTTTTCTCCGTCTGTTAAGGCAGGGGGTGGCATCCGCGGGGATACTGCTTTAATTTCTTCCTTTTATTATCCGTCTTCTTTCAGAAACGGCTCATATCATGACCCGTTTTTAGGCAATCTGCATGACTTTCTTAAAAAAAACGGTATGAAATGCGTATACCTGTGCGAGCCTCTTAATGAATTTGATAAAAACACCGTTCAGAAAACCTCACACTGTCAGGATACGAAGGTGTACACTACGTACTCGCTGATAAGATGGCGGGAAATGATTCTTGCGCTGATAGGGCTCTATTTCAGGAATATCCGGGTTTCAGAGGTTAAATTCATGGGCTGTGACATGTCGAAACTTATACGGTGGTATGCAGGTAATTTTATTAATTCCTTCAATATAGGCGCTGAAATACGTTTTAAAGCCGCCGAGAGGCTCTGCAGTCTGCAGAAATTTGACAGGCTGATTTACGGATTTGAGGAAAATGTCCATGAAAGGGCATGCATACAGGCTTTCAGGAGACTGGGACACGGAAAGATTATCGGTTACTCCCATGCGGTAATATACCCGCTGAACCTCAAAATACGGTTGACAGGCAAAGAGGCGCTGTTAAAGCCCGGGCCTGATGCCTATGTCTGCACTGGGCCT
Source organism: Planctomycetes bacterium RBG_16_43_13 (assembly GCA_001828445.1). The sequence goes on along the minus strand of MHYJ01000005.1, from coordinate 4,456 downwards.
TATGCCAAAAAATTACTTCAAAAAGTCGGCGTACGGTATCCCTCCCAAAAAATGACGGACGGCTGTATCATCAAAGATATACCGGAAATCAGCAAAAAAAAGGGGGCCGGATACAATCGCCGGAAAATCCTTGTTGCATTAGACGGGATGGAGAGCTCAATAGTCCTTCTTGAATGGATACTCGAACATTCAAAAATGCTGGATGATTTTATATTTTGTTTAAGGTTTCACCCGAACGTCCCTGCAAAACGGATTGTAAGCCAGTGTATAAACCATCTCCCCGACAACGTAGAGATATCCGACAATAACCTCATGCAGGACATTGAAGGCAGTCTGTGTGTTCTTTACAGACATTCCTCGGTGGGGATGCAGGCGCTGTTAAACGGGGTTCCCGCAGTTTACCTTGGAATTGACTCGCCTTTGCACGGCGACCCTTTAGATGAATTTACGACATATAAATGGTCTGTTTATTCCGTATCAGAGCTTGCGGCAGCACTTGAGGAGATTAAATCTTCCGCACCGGAGCAAAGCGATGAACTGCCGGGCGCTGCGAGAAAGTTCCTGCAAGGCTATTTCGCCGCTCCTTCGGAAGGCTCGTTAAAAAGTTTTATAGATTAGATGTTACCCTACTATGACATTTAGCAATACACTTAAACTCTGTTTTATCATTCCTACAAAAGATAGACCGCTGCAGATAGAGCGGTTATTTAATAGTATAACTATCCAGGAAGTTTTGCCTTCTCAGATAATTGTAGTTGATGGGGGGAAGCCGGGAATTAAAAATATCGTAGAAAAATTTCCACAACTAAAGATTGATTATATGCAGGTGCTGCCGCCTGGGTTAACCCGCCAGAGAAATGCAGGACTCAATGCAGTTCGTAATGATATAGACATAGTCGGATTTCTGGATGACGACATTGTACTTGAGCCGCATGCGATCCGGAATATGATAGGCCTCTGGAGTAATGCTTCGGGAGACACAGGTGGCGCGGGGTTTAATATTATTGATAATGTTTATCCGGATAAGCCTCTCTGGTTTTTTAAACTGTTTTTTATCAGGGACGGTATCCCCGGGAAAATACTAAGGAGCGGCCGCAATGCCCCGTACTGTCCTGCCCGGCGCACTCACCCGGTTCAGTGGTTATGCGGCGGGGCAACGGTGTGGCGTAAAGATATCTTCAAGAAATTTACTTTTGATGAGTGGTTCAGTGCATGGGGTATAGGAGATGATCTTGATTTCAGCTACCGTGTCGGCAAGGAGTACAGTTTTTTTGTTGTGTCCGATGCCAGGGTAAAGCATATTGAAACAGGCGTGCCTGCTGAAAAGCAGTATCTACGTGCTTATATAGCCACAATGAATAACATGTATTTTGCCCAGAAGCACAGTGAATTCTCAAAGGTGCTGTCTGCATGGAGTTTTTTTGGGCAGGGGATAGCATTTATAGTTTATGGCTTATTAAAGGGGAATATGTCCCATTTCAGGAGGGGGTTAGGGCACTGCGTTGCTGCATTTCGAGGTTTATTGTTAGGGGTGCAACAGGTAAAAGGACAGGTTAAAAATTAAAATTAAATTATGTGCGGCATATGGGGAATTATATCTAGTGAAAATCTAAGAGTAACTACTTTTGAAAAAGTTGGAAGTATCCTCCGCCATAGGGGGCCTGATGACAGCGGAATATACTTCAACTCAGAACTCAAAACTCAGAACTCAAAACTTAGAGTTGCGCTTGGTCACTCGAGGCTTTCCATTATTGACCTTTCTGCAAACGCCCACCAGCCGATGTCTAATGAAGATGGCTCAATATGGATAACCTATAACGGCGAGATTTATAACTTTAAAGAAATCCGTCCTGTACTTGAAAAAAAGAATCATGTTTTTAGAAGCAATTCAGATACAGAGGTTATTTTGCATGCATATGAAGAATGGGGAGAACAATGCATTGAAAAATTCTCAGGCATGTTTGCATTTGCAATATGGGATGATAAAAGAAAAAAACTTTTTCTCGCAAGAGATAGAATCGGCAAAAAGCCGCTTTTTTACTATTGGGATGAAAAATTCTTTGTCTTTGCATCTGAGCTTCAGGCTTTACTGTCTCTGAATATCCCGAAAAACATCGACCTTTTTGCAATCCACCAATATTTAACATATCAGTATATCCCCGCCCCCAAATCTGTTTTTAAAAATGTTTTTAAACTTCCTCCTGCTCATTATCTAATCCTTGAAAAGAGAAATGTAAAAATTCAGAGATACTGGGATATAGATTTCTCCAAAAAAATAGAAGTGACAGACGAGAAACAATTATCTAAGGATGTGTTTGAAAGATTGAAACACGCTGTCAGTGTTCGGCTCATCAGTGATGTCCCGTTTGGCGCTTTTTTAAGCGGCGGTATTGATTCCAGTATAGTAGTTGCTCTTATGTCTCAGATTATGCAGGAGCCGGTAAAGACTTTTTCTATAGGATTTGAGGAAGATGCTTATAATGAACTTCCATATGCAAGACAGATTGCAAAACTTTTTAAAACTGACCACAAAGAATTTGTTGTAAAATTTGATGCGCTTAATATCTTGCCGAAACTGGTAAGACATTATGGAGAACCGTATGCTGATTCATCAGCGCTGCCGACATATTATCTGTCAAAGATGACTTCAGATTTTGTAAAGGTTGCACTTTCCGGGGACGGAGGAGATGAAAATTTTGCAGGTTATGACAGATATTATGCTTTGAAGCTCATGAGATGGTTCAGGCATATACCGGAGCCAATCAGGATTTTATCTCTCAGAACTCTGGATATTGCTGGAGAGTCAGACAGCAAAAGCAAATTGAATCGTCTTAAACGTTTTATTAAAGGCTCTCTTTATCTTCATAATCACGAATACTTTGAATGGATGAGCGCTTTTTCAAAAGGTTATATGAAGGCTCAATACGGAGAGGCAATGATAGAGATATTAGGGAGAAATGACCCTTATGAATATTTTATAAATCTTTTTGAGCGCAGCACCGCTGATGACTTTGTAGAAAAAGCCATGGATGCAGATATTCATTCATATCTGCCGTTTGATTTACTGGTGAAAGTGGATATTGCGTCAATGGCAAATTCCCTTGAGGTAAGATGCCCGTTTCTGGATTATAAATTTATGGAATTTGCAGCTTCAATTCCGCTTGAATATAAACTTAACGGAAGGGTTAAAAAATATATTCTCAAAAAGGCGTTTAATGGTTTAATTCCCAAGGAGATTCTTGAAAGAGAAAAGACCGGTTTTGGCGTTCCTGTGAGCAAATGGTTCAGGCATGAGCTCAAAGATTATATAACGGATATACTGTTAAGCAGCCGGTCTCTTGAAAGAGGATATTTCAAGCCTGATGCAGTAAGGGCATTGCTGTCCGAGCATATTTCCGGGAAGATTGACCACAGCACGAGATTGTGGGCATTATTAATGCTTGATCTCTGGCACAGAGAATTTATAGACGCATAAGGCAGGTAAATCAGTTTATTGGGCAACAGCATTAGTCTTTCACTCATTCTCGTCCCGATATTTCGTCCCGACGTATCGGGAGAGGTTTTCGCTTTTAGTAAAAAAAACCGTTCAAGACTAATACTATTACCCTCTGAGATAAACTTACAGATATTCCTTTATCGGATTAAGCATTGATTGAACCATTGAAAAAAATTAAAGTTCTTCGCATAATTGCCCGGCTTAATATCGGCGGTCCTGCTATTCATACTATTCTTCTTTCTCATGAACTTGACAGGATAGGTTATAAAACAATCCTTGTAAAAGGCACTGAAGGACAAACAGAGGGAGATATGATGTACCTTGCTGAGTCCAGAGGAGTAAAACCCGTTGTTATTTCTGAACTCGGGCGGGAAATAGGAATTAAAAACGATTTAATTGCTTTTTACAAGTTGTATAAATTAATCAGACATGAAAAACCTGATATTGTTCATACGCATACTGCAAAAGCAGGCACTTTAGGCAGGATTGCAGCGTGGCTTGCAGGCGTGCCCATAATCTTACATACATTCCACGGTCATGTGCTTACAGGTTATTTTGGAAAATTAAAATCATGGGTATTTGTTTATATTGAGAAAATATTGGCGTGCATCTCAACAAGAATTATTACTCTGAGTAACGAACTCAAGAAAGAATTGATTGAAATGGGAATCGGGAGAGAAGAAAAATTTGAGGTTATACCACTGGGACTTGAACTAAAAC
>MHYJ01000005.1:0-182 GCA_001828445.1 Planctomycetes bacterium RBG_16_43_13 | reverse complement strand
TATTGGAATAATAGGGCGTCTTGTTCCGATAAAAGGACATAAATATTTTCTTGACGCAGCAAAGATTATAAGTTCACAGTTCACAGTTCACAGTTCACAGTTAAAATTTGTAATTGTTGGAGATGGTGAGCTGAGAGAAGAACTTGAAGATTATACAAAGAAGTTAGGCATTGCTAATGATA
>MHYJ01000004.1 GCA_001828445.1 Planctomycetes bacterium RBG_16_43_13 | reverse complement strand
TATATTTTATATGCAGACATAATAAGAGCTTTCGCCACTGTTCAAGTTGTGTTCTTACACACATACATTACATAAGTGGAATCACAAATTCTATGAGCAGTTCACATAAAGGGGTACAAGATCATATCTCATCCTGGAAAGATCAGGGATATGTAAAATTTATGAAGGTCAACCCACATGCAAAGGCCAAGAAAAATGAAGTTTTGTATAGAATCAGCATAGCCAGCATTTTATTTCTTGGTGTGATTCTTAGAATCTATGGTTTAGACAATGAGAGTATTTGGTTAGATGAGGGATATTCAATTCAATGGGCTAAACTGGATCTTTTAAAGCTCATTGGAGTTGTCTCCTCCTTGGATGTGCACCCACCACTTTATTTAATAATGTTACATTATTGGATTGCCTTATTTGGAGACTCTGAATTTTCCATAAGGTTTCTCTCTACGATCTTTGGTTCGTTTTCAATATTCATAATGTATAAAGTAGGGACATTACTTTTCAATAAGAACATAGGAGTATTAAGTTCTTTAATAGTGGCCTTGTCTCCGTTTCACATTCATTATTCCCAGGAGGCCAGAAGTTATGCCTTATTGGTTATCTTGACCCTGCTATCGTTTTATTACTTCATAAGACTTATGAGAGAGGGGGGCCATTCGGTATTAATTGGCTATATCGTATTCTCTATTCTATTAATATACACACATTTCTATGGTCTTTTTATAATATTAGCTCAAAATATTTATTATCTCTCATCTGTATTATTGTCTAAATTGACAGAGGAACATAAACCTTATTTAATCAGGTGGTTTGTGATACAGGGCATATTAGTCCTTCTATATACGCCTTGGATTAGTGTCTTGATAACACAAATAATGAGAATTCAGAGAGGTACCTGGATAAAAGTGCCTACATTTGGCTCTATTTGGGGGTCCTTCATAGAGTACTCTGGTTCTGTCTTATTGTTAACAGTGTTTTTAACACTTTCAATTTTAGCAACCATAAATATCGGTAACCTCCGAAGCACTAGTAATTCGGAAACTTCTGATAATCCAATACTAACTACCTCTTGGAGAAGGATCTTATCATTGAGGAATAGAACTTATTTATTGCTTGTATGGTTATTAACTCCCATTACTTTTCCATTCATCATCTCTCAACTTTCACAGCCAATTTATCTGACTAGAGGTACAATTGGAGCTTCCTTAGCTTTTTATCTTATAGTGGCCAAAGGAATGGACGCTATCAATAGTAAATTGCTGAAGTTGCTTGTAATCAGTTTGGTCATATTTATGTTTTCATTCAATCTTCAGGAATACTATGTAAAAGTTAATAACGAACAGTGGAGAGAAGTTGCAAGCTACGTAGATATGAATGCGAAGCCTGGCGATCTAATCCTATTTAATGCTGGAAGTACGCAAACCCTTGTTTTTGACTATTACTCCAAAAGGAACGATTTAATAAAAAAGCCATTTACGGGCAAGACGAGAAAAATAACTGATGAAAATATAAAAGAATTGGGGCCAACTGTTGAAGGGCACAATAGAGTCTGGCTTATATTATCTCATAGCCATGATTTTAAGGGGCTGATTAAAAAGACGCTTGCTGAATCCTATAACCTACCCTATCATAAAAAATATCGTGGGATAGATTTGTCTCTATTTGAGCATCAGAATTGACAGAGAATTTATGTATAGTGGAACTGGGTCAAAACTATCTATTTGGGCAAGCTATGACACACAAAGGATATTGAGCAAATGACTGCGCTTCAGCAGACAACTTATTCAATGGTGGTGCCAATGTACAATGAGCGTGAGAATATTAGACCGTTCTATAATCGCGTCTCGAAGGTATTAGAAGATATGGGGGAATCCTATGAAATTATCTGTGTTAATGATGGCAGTCGCGATGATACACTTGATATTCTGTTGAAATTGCATTCTGAAGATCCAAGGGTGAAGGTGATAGACCTTTCGCGTAATTTTGGCAAAGAAATTGCTCTTACAGCGGGGATTGATCGTGCAACAGGGGACGCCGTGATACCTATTGATGCGGATCTTCAGGACCCACCGGAGTTAATACCACAATTAGTGACTAAGTGGAAAGAGGGATACGATGTGGTATATGCGACGCGGTTAAGCCGGGAGGGTGAATCTATCATAAAACGTATGAGTGCAAATCTGTTTTACCGTTTCATCAATAGACTTACAAAAATTGAGGTACCCAAAGATACCGGAGACTTTCGATTGATGTCAAGGCAAGTGGTAGAAGCGCTAAAAGAGCTTCGCGAACACCATAGATTTATGAAGGGTCTGTTTAGCTGGGTTGGATTCCGGCAAATAGGGATACCTTATCATCGGGAGGCGCGTTTTGCCGGAAGGACAAAGTGGAATTATTGGAAGCTATGGAATTTCTCTTTGGAGGGGATTACAGCGTTTAGCTATATACCTCTTCAACTGGCATCTTGCTTTGGAATGCTTGTAGCGTTATTCGGTTTTTTGTTTGGGTTGTACCTGATTACAGACACCTTAATTTTGGGCAATCCAGTGAAAGGTTATCCTTCTCTCATGGTAGTTATCTTGTTTTTAGGGGGCGTACAACTCATCACTTTAGGTATTATTGGCGAGTATGTTGGTCGGACATATAATGAATCCAAGCGCAGGCCTTTGTATTATATTAGAAATGCCTGGGGCAAGCCATTTAATAAACAATGTTTAGCCAGGGAGTCTGTAACAGAGGAAGTTCCTGGAAAACAGATTACTACTGAATAAACTGATATGGATGCTGAAATCTACCAGAAGATGGTCGCTCTTGAAAAAGAACACTGGTGGTTCGCCGCACGTCGGATAGTCCTCGATAGAGTACTCAGCAATCTCGCATTGCCCGTTGATGCACAAATTCTTGAAGCCGGCTGCGGCACTGGAGGTAATTTGGCCATGCTTGCACGTCACGGGAAGGTTTTCGCTATGGAGGCGGACGAAATAGCTTATGGTTATGCCAGGAGAGATGCTCGCGCTGAAGTTGAGCCAGGGTGCCTGCCTGACGACATTCCCTTTTGTGGGCGAAACTTTGATCTGACTGTACTCCTGGATGTCCTGGAACATCTGGCTGATGATCTGACGTCATTGCGTAATCTATACCAGCGGCTAAAACCGGATGGCTGGTTATTGATTACCGTGCCTGCTCACCCATTCATGTGGAGCCATCAAGATGAGATTCTTCATCACCATCGTCGCTACACAAAAAGCGGGTTACTTGATGTAGTTAAATCTGCAGGTTATAAGGTGTGTTATGTCAGCTATTTCAATTCATTACTATTTCCTTTGATTTTCGGAGTACGTCTCTTCCACCGTTTGATAGGTAGCAGTGATCTCAATGAGTTAGCCATGCCACCACAAAGGATGAATCGGCTTCTGACAACCATATTTGCAAGTGAGCGTCATGCGATTGGCTGTATTTCTGTTCCCTTCGGGGTCTCGTTGCTGCTGCTGGCTCAGAAATATAGCCCAGGCATAGATGAAAGATAAATTTGATGCCAAGTGATTCTGCTCTCGTAGCATTACAACAGACCCTCTACACCTCTAAAAATCCGACGCGTCGCTGGCTACATTGTACAAGGCGTGACTGGATTCTTCGTGCTCTGGAGAAAACCGCCGCTCAATCCTGTAAGAGAGTGTTAGAAGTCGGGCCAGGTTCTGGTATTTATCTGACCGCACTTGCAGGGCTTTTCGAGGACGTGACGGCCATTGATATTGAAGAGGCTTATTTGCGTAATTCCCGTTATATTCAGGACTGTCACACGAATATTAATCTTCTGATAGATGATATTAAGTGCTCAAAACTTACCACAGGTAGTTTTGATTTAATTCTATGTACGGAGGTTCTGGAACATATTGCAGATTCCCCCGCTGCGCTGGCCGAGATGCACCGTCTACTCAAACCTGGCGGGACTCTGATTATATCCACCCCGCAATGCTTTAGTACCTTAGAAATGACGGCAAAAATTGCCCTTCTCCCAGGCATTATCCAATTAGTACGGCTGATCTATCAGGAACCTGTCATAGAGACTGGCCATATCAATCTACTGACTGAAAAACAGGTACGCCACCAATTGGAGTTAGCAGGTTTCCACATTTCTGAGAACTTCAAGTCAGGCATGTACATCCCTGTACTGGCAGAGTTGGGTGGCGCGACAGGCCAGCGCCTCGAGGCCTGGATGGAAGATTACATACGGGGCAGCATCATAGATTGGATGCTGTGGACGCAATACTATATTGCTAAAGCTTTGTGACATCCTATTCAAGAGAATGGAGAATTCTGGGAATACCATACATAATTCCTGAGGATAGAGAGTAGATTTCCCATGGGAAGTCTACTTTGAAAGTATTGTTGGGTTTGCGGCAAGGGTTAAATTGAGGATTTGATGAGTTTTATAGAGCCTGAGACCCCACGACACAGTATGCAAGACTATCTCCCGTATGTCTGCATAATCATCCCTCCCTCTGTGTCTGTATTTTACATGGAATACCCTCAACATTGAAAAAGATAGTCAAATTTCAGAAGGTTTTGCTAAAGCAATCGAGATGTTAAAGGACAAAAACAATATTATTCGTATAGCTCGAATCTATGCTCTCGAACGTATTTCCAATATTACTATATATAACATCTTTTGGGACGTATTTTATTACGAAGAATAATGATGGAAAACTGATACTTTCTTCTACGGTTATCTGTCTCCAAATGTAATTATTATGTCTATTTCCATTTTTATGATTTTCAAAAATATTTTCAGTAATACCCTTGTGAACAATTTTACTAAGTTATACAGAATAATCAAATATTTATCTTCTGCAAGTTTTGGAATTTATCTGCTTCATCCGCTTATTTTATACTGGTTTAATAAAGTTAACATAAGTGCAGCAACACTCTATCATCCAGCTATAGGCATTCCAGGTACAGCTATAGTGGTTATAGCAGTTTGCTTTGTGATACTTCAGAGAGTACCATACCTCAGACGGATAGTGCCGTAGTATTCAATAATGAACATAGGATATATCACATACCCTATAAATTATCCTCCTAAAGCAGGCGGCGCCATACACAGTTTCTATCTAACCCGCGAACTGGCTGCACTTGGGCACAAAGTCTTGTTTCTTGGATTTACGGATATTCCCCATTTGAATCAGTTTTCAACAAATATAGAGGGGGGTAAGAGGTTTGTTTGTGAAAGCGATGTGCTGTATGTGCGCATAGATGGGTGGTATAGGAACGAGAAATACTCCCGCTTGAAAGACGCATGTCCTGAGCTACCTGTAGTCTGGGAGATTAATGCCCCTCTTGATGAACTTATGTTAAGTGGTTATTCAAAGAGATTTTACCAGGCTAAACACAAAACCAGGGTGGAATTAGCCTCATATGTATCTCTTGCGATATGCGTGTCTGATGAGATGCAAGAATATGCCCAATCCGAGCTTGGAATCAGTAATACGGTGGTAATTCCGAATGGCGCAGTGCTGTCAATAGATAGTGAGAATGGAAATAAAAATGTTGCAGAAGATTTGCGACCCTATCATGATAAATTTAAGGTCCTCTGGGCAGGGTCTCCCAGGTATCCATGGCAAGGTATACAAACGATATTAAATGTTGCAAAGAAAATTGCATACCGGGACAGAAATTATTGTTTCATAATAGTTGGAGATATCTCACAAACTAAGCTGGGAAATATCCCTGATAACGTCGTTCTAATTGATGAGATGGACCACTTTAGTCTTTCACAATATGTTATGGCTGCAGATGTGTGTCTGTGTATATACAATGATTATCCATTCAGGAAGTTCTTTTTTTCTCCTTTGAAATTATTCGATTATATGGCAAGGGGCAAAGCAGTGATTGCGTCTAACAAGGGGCAGATAGCGCAGGTCATCAAACACGGAGTTAATGGCCTCCTTGTTGATAGCGAAGAAGAAATTATTGCATGTCTGCGCGATCTGCAGATAAACAGAAATGCATTGGAGTTGTTGGGAAATAATGCAAAGAACGATGTAATTCGTTATTATAACTGGAGAAGGGTTGCAGAAGAAACCTGCGATAGCCTGCTCCCTCTCGTAAAACATGAGACTGAGAGGAAAATAGATTTATTGAAATTGCAAACCATTTGGAATGTATTAGAAAAAGATTTCGAGAAACGGCAGGGGAAAATTAAATATTTGAAAAGATTGGTTAATAAGATTAGGACGGTTATCTCATGAGAAGAGAGGATGAATAGAATTATCAATTTATTTAAGAATCGTCTCAAGATGTGGAAAATGTCCGTAAGGTCTTCTTCCCAATATAAATGCGAATGCCCGGTTTGTAGAAACCGAATCGAAGCATTTCTTCCATTCGGGGTGAATCCACTCAAGAAACCGCGGCCTAACGCCCTCTGTCCTGTCTGCAAGTCGCTGGAACGGCACCGGCTTATGTGGCTTTATTTTCGGGAGAGAACAAACCTGTTCAAAGATGCTTTAAAAATGCTTCATATTGCCCCTGAGACTCAGTTGTCAAAGTTGCTTCGTAAACTCCCCAATCTCTGCTATGTGACTGCTGATCTTGACCCACGACATGCAATGGTACAGATGGATGTGACAAACATTCAGTACCCTGATAACTCATTTGATGTTATCTATGCGAGTCATGTCCTTGAACATATTCCTGACGACAGAAAGGCTATGCGTGAGCTGTGCCGGGTCTTGAAGTCTGACGGTTGGGCAATTCTGCAAGTCCCAATATGGGGAAAGGAGACTTTAGAAGATCCAAATATAAAAACCCCCGGGGAGAGGCAGAAAGTATTTGGACAGAATGATCATGTTCGGAGATATGGCTCTGACGGTAAGTACAGGGAGAGGCTTGAGGATGCCGGATTTCACGTGAAAATTGACCAATACGTACGGACATTAAGTGAAGAAGACATTTTGCGGTATGGGCTTTTGAAAAACGAGGATATATTTTATTGTGTAAAGAAGGTGTGATTGAGGGGAATAATTAGGGAATAATTAGGGACAGCGACTATTTAACATTATGTCTGCAATGCAGCGTTCTTAAAGAGTGTGGACGATAGTTTCCAATACAATAATTACATGCAATAATTATGTGAAATTAATGAGGAGGGACTAAAATGGCGGTAAATTCCCGGGAAATATTAAAGGAAGCTCTTACACTTCCTTTCGAAGAAAGGGCTATTCTTGTTGATGATCTTCTGGCAAGCCTTGACCAGCCGGACGAAGAGATAGACATTATCTAGCGCAAAGAGGTCGAAGACAGAATTGCCGCATATAAAGCAGGTAGAATGAAGGTTGTTTCGCTCGATGAAGTTCTGTCAAAATACTGTAAATAATGCTGATAAAATTTCTTGAAATTGCTCAAATTGAACTTGATGAATCTGTTGAATATTACAATTCAGAGCATGCCGGGTTGGGTGATGAGTTTCTGGTAGAAGCGCTTCATGCCCTTGAACGAATTAAACATTTTCCTAAGGCTTGGCACCCCTTTACTGACATCACCCGCAGATGTCAATTGCGTCGTTTCCTTAACTTCAAGGATCTGAAGTAAAATAAGGATTCTAAAAATAATATATGCAGAAGCGGATGGATATTGTTGACCTTGCATCACCATTTTTAAGGTTGGTGATGCGGTTTGGGACTTTAGCGGCAAGACTGGGCAGGATGAGATTACTCCTGTGATATTGGGAGGTGAGAATATCTTTGATATCAGGTTAGAAGGTGTTAATATCTAAAATCTGGGAGGAAATAGTTATGATTAAAGTAGATGATAAAATAAAGGAACATCTAATTGACTTAAATCCTGGAGAAGAAAATATAAGTCTTACCATATTTGACGCTGATTCACTGGAATAAGCGTATTTATGGTGAACCGTCATGAGCCGGGGGATCACAAAGGGAAATGAAAATATTCATTGAGGCATTTGCTGTGCGACATAGACGTAGGGACAGACCTTCAGGTCTGTCCGATGGGCAATGGACAAACCTGAAGGTTTGTCCCTACGCAGGGTGTCAGACAGCGGGGTGTTCGAAGGGATTTTCGGATGAAGATTCTGAAGGCTGTATCCGGCATATTCATCCCTTTGAGAACCCTGATGAGCATACCGTTACTGAAGGCGTAGCAGTTATTGTTCCATTTCTTGCGCAGGTTCAGTTGTATTTGGAGAGAAAAGGTTTGATTTAGGGAATTTCGAATTCTGCTAATTCCAATAACTATTTACTGAGTAATTTAAAACATGAGTATAGAAGTATAAGTTATAATCTGAAAATAGAAGGGAGATTATGTGGATAATTTGGTTATAGTTACAGGGCTTCCGCGCTCCGGAACATCAATGATGATGAAGATGCTTGAGGCTGGAGGGATTGCAGTCATTACAGACAGTCAGCGTCAGGCCGATGAGGACAACCCGAACGGAGTATTTGAGCTTGAAAATGTTAAGGAAATCAAACGGGACCATTCGTGGCTCGATTTATCCACTAACGAGCTTGATTATATCGTAGCAATACGTGGAGAGATTGTCTATTTGTTTCTGGTTCTTCATCAGCCAGGACGGATGCGGGTGATTTCATGGATATTATCAAAATGGATATCGGTGCTGAGGATATTCTGGACGTTATGATTCAACATGGTGGCGGTATGGATGGCGTCTCTGATAGGGATTGTATACTGATTCAGGAGAGACATCGCCTTTTCAATATCTTCCCGGGTAATGGGGAAAACAGGGTTTGCGATATCCTTAAGGATGTCACATGCCTGATGGGCAAGAACTTTCTTGTCTATGGAATAGTACCGGTAAAGGATTTCCTGAAATATTTCTGTATTGGTGCAGACCTGAATCCTGCCGGAGCGTATCTTTTCAATGATTTTAACACAGGGAGTTTTTAGCGAATGAGGGCCACCGAGGGTATACATGATAATGTTGCTGTCGAGGAAATAGAGACTCATTTTGTATGTCCGGATTTCAGCCTTGAATACTCCTTCTCCCATTTCTCCCACGATTCCGGAGGAGGGGCAGGGGATTCTGCGGACAGTTTCAACAGAGAGTCTGCGGCATCTTTCATTTTCCTTTTCTCTTCTTCTTTCAGATATGTCTCCTCCACGGTTTCACGGATCAGGGTGCCGAGCTTTTTTTTCTGTCTTGCCACAAGCTCTTCGAGGGTTTTATATTGTTTCTCTGTGAATAAGACCTGAACACGCCGTGGGTATTTCATGGCATGATACTATCAGAATAATAGTATTATGTCAATACTCAGATTAATTCAAAGAACATGAACTTCAAAATATCAGTTGTAATCTGCACCTTGAACCGCCCGCAATATTTAGAGACTGTTGTGCATTCCGTCAAAAATCAGACATTACAGAAGGATAAATATGAGGTGCTGGTTATTGATAATGGTTCTACTGAAGTAAACAAGGAGGCCATAAAGAGACTTCAGTCTGAAATGGGATTTAAATATATCTATGAGCCGAGGACCGGACTCTCTCACGCAAGAAACCGGGGCGTTCAGGAGGCAAGGGGAGAGGTCGTTGCCTTCATTGATGATGATGCGGAGGCTGAACCAGAATGGCTTGAGGGTTTACTGTCGTCTTACCGGGATGACCATATTGCATGTGTGGGTGGGAAGTCAATTCTAAAATGGCCGGATGGGTTTCAAAGACCGAAATGGCTGCACAGAAAGCTGGAGCCGTTTCTTAGCGGGTTCGACCCCGGCGTGAATAGAGAATTAGAGGTGAGAGGGATTTCACACATACCCTATGGTGTAAATATATCTTTCCGCCGGCGAATATTGGAGAAATATCCTTTCAGGACAGACCTCGGGAGAACGGATAAGGGGATCTACGGGGGAGAGGAGACCGAGCTTTGCCTGAGGTTGTTGAAAGATGGCTGGAAGGTGATCTACAATCCCTCTGCTGTTGTACATCACATTGTGCCGGATTCGAGGATTGAGCAGACATGGTTTCTTAAGCGGGCTCTTGACTGGGGTATTTCGAGAGTCGTGGTTGACCACTCAGGGATTGACGGGACATTACGGATCAAGTATATGTTGAGTTATTTGTTCAGATTATTGGTGTATACCTTCAGATATGCCGGGTATAGTCTGCTTAGTCAGGATGGAAATGCCTTTAACAGTTATATCAGGATGCGGTCTTACATCGTTTCTGTTAATTACTATCTAAAACGTTCCGTCAGCTATTTCTTTTTTAACTTACGCAACTTGTGGTCGTAGAGCAGAACTATGATGAGACCAATGATGCTTAATACAAGTAATGTAGTGAATGTCAGCTCAATGTTTGTCATTGTTGCTTACCTCCATACGATCTATTACAAAACCAATAATAAGCAATACTGTTGCTGTGCTAAGTCCTATACCCAGGGCTTTCCACGAGAACTTATCTGATATAACGTTTCCAACAACGGCAAACCCCATCACAAGCTTGCTTGTATCATAGCAATACTTGGAGAGGTTGTCTATCTGCTTTTTATTCATCATAAAGCCATTATGATCGCAATGGATGTGCCATAGTACTCCAGATAGTGAAACTCGTTGATAACCATAGATTTGCTAAGATTGCATGCAGATTATGCAGAAAATAATTGCACAGGTTTTTGTGCGAAATGCTTATGTTAT
>MHYJ01000003.1:1170-8025 GCA_001828445.1 Planctomycetes bacterium RBG_16_43_13 | reverse complement strand
GCGCAGAAGAATATGCAGCAGGGGCAACCGCAGGAGGGCGAAGAGGACGTTGACAAGGCACTCGAAGATTTAGAGCAGGCACGCAAGGACCTCGAAGAACAGAAAAACGAACTTGAGGGGCTTGAGAATGATGAACTCCTCGTCAAACTCGAGACGGAATTAAAAAAGATAATCGCCTCACAGGAGGTTATAAATAAGACGACCGTAGATATGGATGGCATAAAAAAGACGAAAGGTGGCTTTGAGAGGTCGGAACTGATTAAGTTGAAGCAATTAGCCAAACAGCAAGATGCCCTTACAGAGACGCTTGCAATAATCCAGAAGCGACTGGACGAAGAAGAGGTCTGGGCTTTCGCACACGTGGTTGCAAGCGTTATAGGAGATATGAAAAGTTCTGCCGAGTTGGTAGGAGGTGGACAAACAGGCGATTATACACAACTATTGCAGACGGACATAATAAAGAGATTGCAGGATTTGGTAGATGCCTTCAAAGATGAACGTGAGAAAAAGAAGAAAAAAGGCGGTGGTGGAGGAGGTGGCGGTGGTGGGAAGCCACCACTTGTTCCCGATATAGTCCAGCTCAGGATGCTCCGCACTATGCAGAGGGATATTTTGAAACGGACTGAGGGCTTCAAGCAGACATTTGGAAAAGAGGGTGAGGACCTCGACCCGCTGGAGAAACAGATACTTCGTCGCCTGACATCAGAGCAGGGCAAACTCGGCGACCTTATGAAAAAGTTCACAGAGAAATTTGAGAAATCACTCGAGGAACAAAAAAATATGGAGCGCGAGCGGCAACACTAATTTAGTTAGAAGGAGGTTTATATGTTTTATAAGTTGATATCGGCAATAACGACATCTCTTTTGCTTTTATGCGGCTACGCCGTAGCACAGGACGACGGCGGCAAGCCGAATGTTCCTTCCCCAAAATCTGAGGAGCACAATGATAAGGTGCCTAAACCAGATGCTGACGAAGAGAAAGAACTTACCCCAGAGGAGGCAGTAAAACTGCTCGGCGAGATTGTGGATTTGATGCGATTGTCAGAGGAGATGCTCAACGACTCCAGTATGGGCAGGGCTATAGAGAAGGACGCCGAAACCCTGAAAAAGATAGATGAGTTGTTGAAAGACGAGCAGGATAAAGAGCCATCCGCCGCTCAGGGCGAGGCGCTAAAGAAAATCGAAAAACTTCTCCGTAAGACAGAAAAGAAACAGACCCAGGCAATCGACCGCATAAACGAAATTATAAAGAGGGCGAAGGAGGGGCAGGGACAGGGCGACCCCAAAAAACAGCAACAGCGGGAAAAAGACAGAAAGCAAAATCAGCAGAATAAGTCGAAGATGCAGCCGAATGCTAAAAATCCTGCCACCTCGCCATACGACCCTAATCGCAACGACCCTGCCAATCCGTTCAAGTCCCTCGCCGATAAGGCAGGCAAATGGGGCGAACTCCCTCCAAAGGTCAGGGAACAGATTCTTCAGGGAGAGCGCGAGATAGAGAAATTTCCTGCCGAATATCAAGAAATGCTGAAAGAATACTTCAAACGGCTGGCAGAGGAGAGGTAAACCGAAATAAACCATTGATTTACCCCGTTAGAAAGATCCACTATTTATGGCAAGGGATATAAGATTCGCTTTTTCTTATAGGAAAGACAGATTAAAATCCTGTCCTTTCTAACGGGGTTTACAGGGACTTACGCATTAAGAGGTCATCTTAATGCACCCCCTAAAAGTAGGAAAACCGCCATTACACGCATTCTTTACGCTTCTTCGGGGTCGGGTGGTATCTAAACTACCCTTTACCCCTTCATCGTTCCGTTACACGCATCCTTGCGCTTTTACGGGGCATATTTTTAGACGGCTATACCCCTTTAAAACAGGGGGAGTAAAGATTTTTTCGCCTTACCCATAATTTATGTGTTGCTTTTTCCTCATTTTGACGATATAATTATAAGGGAGGGGCAATAGACGCGTTTAGCGGAAGGAGAAGGTGATGCCCCTTGAGGAAAAAAACGTTCTTTAGCAGTTTGGCTCTGGTGGTCGTAACCTCTGCCCTGTGCATCGTCCTCGCAGACGACGAAAAGGACAAGGGGAAGGAGAATCCCTCTGCAAAAAAAGATGACCTATTCTATTTCCCAATCCCGAATGATATCCAGCCCGCTCTATCCGCCGCCATTGAGATAGACGCCCCTACGGAAAAGGCAATCCAACGCGGCTTAAAATGGCTCTCAGAACATCAGAGCCCTGACGGCTCGTTCGGGAAAGAATACACCGTTGCGGTTACTTCCCTCTCGTCGCTCGCATTTATGGCGAATGGCTCCTTACCCACGCGGGGTAAATATAGCGAGAACGTCCAGCGCGGCTTAAAGTTCATACTCGCTCAACAAGGTGCAAGCGGTTTTATTTCTGAGGAGAACGGAAAACAGATGCATAGCCACGGCTACGCTACTATGTTTCTCTCTGAGGTCTATGGGTCGGTCGATAAAAATAGCAAGGTGGCGGGCGTATCGGCAGAGGACATAAAACTCCGCCTCAAAAAGTCAGTGAATATGATTTCTACCTGCCAGAGCAAAAACGGTGGCTGGTTCTATTATCCGAACTCCACTGCGGACGAGGGTTCAGTAACGGTAACGGTCGTTCAGGCACTCCGCGCCGCCAAAAACGCAGGCATAAAGGTCAACGACTACACGATAGAGCGGGCGTTCGAGTATGTCAGAAAATCCGCAAACGAGGATGGCAGTATTTCTTACAGCATATCCGACCACTCGTCGAGTTTTGCCCTCACCGCCGCAGGCGTCTCCGTCCTGAACTACTTAGGTCAATATGACGGGAAGGAAGTTGATAAAGGTATGTCTTATCTTAAACGAGCGTATTTAGACCCCGAGCCGAGTTCTAAAGGCAGTTACAAATATTACGAGACGTTTTATGCGGCACTTTGCTTCTGGAACTCAGGTGGTGCCGACTGGAAGAACTACTTCCCGCTCATACGCGAGGAGTTAATCAGCTCCCAAAAAGAGGACGGCTCTTGGGACGACTCATCCTACGGGCAGGAATACGCCACATCATTCTCGCTACTGATATTACAGATTCCATATCGCTACCTCCCGATTTTCCAGAGGTAATGATTAGATTTAGGTTTTCCCTTTTCTGCCAGGTTTATTTAGGACATTGAACCCCTTCTTTTTATATATTACTACCATTAAATCTTCAACGAACCATCTAAAAAACTTACCGAAATCTTCTTCACTTTTACTAATATCAGAGTAATTAAAAGTAGAATCTCCAATCTTTATCTCATCAAACTGAAGGATTTCTAATCTAACATTACATCCTTCTGCTATATAACGATGGAATTTTTTATTTAGTTCTTTATCCGTCTGTTGAGCTTTCCCAGGTTTTAGATATTGCCCTACCCTATTGCATAGTTTATTAGTTTCTCCTACGTAAATTGTTTTCATATCGTCTGGCTCATCTTTAAATATATCCCAGCGATAAATTGCTGGATGCCTATATTTTTCTTTCATATATTTCGTAATTTCGTCGGGAAAGAAATAACTATCTACCCCGTTTGCTGAGGCCGCCTCCCATTTGTAACTATTAACATTTACCTCCACAGTAGACCTCCTATCAGATATTGCTGTGCATAACTTTTTTAACAAGCCCTCAACCCTCTGGCACAACGAAACAGAGGGTTGGGCTTACAATTTTACCTTATCTTCGCCTTTGCCTCGCTAATCTTTTTTCGGAGCCCTTCACTCCTTTCGTTACTGTCATATGGCTTATCACTACCCATAAGCTTAACCCCAGTCATGTAATACTCATTTACCTCGATCGCTCTTTCCCAGTCGGATATGGCACCACTATAGTTGCCAAGCTTATATTTAGCATCCCCCCGCCCATTGTAAGCCATACCCACATACATATTAAGTGTCCATTGTCCTGCCTGTTGAAAGTCCTCCTGTATGCTCTGTGATTTCTTATTTATCTTAACTAATGGTGTAACGCTAATAAGCTTGCTCCAGTCCTCTATAGCTTGCTCATGATAACCATTAGCTTCATTCATAATCGCTGATAACCAGTATGCCTTAATTTCGTCTGCATCTGGTTCTCTACTGCAAGAAGGTATAGCAGATACTATGCACAGGAGAAATATTATCAAGATTATAAAAGCCCTCCCCTCTACCATTTTTCGGCTCCTTTCCAAAAACGCCTTCTTATCGATTGAATAGACGTCGCACCTGGTTAAGTTTATCTTCAATCAAGATTGCATCGTAAATAAAAATAACTACATGGATAATCACAAGGATTAGCACCCACCACCCAAAACTCTTGATATATGAGCCATACCTTTTTCTACGAAACATCCACCAGGGATAATATATAATCCAAAGAAGTATAGTTCCAATCACCCAGGAGGTAACGCCATTCTTCTCTTCTTTAGGAAGAGGAGATGGAAGTAATCTGTTAGCATCTATTCCAATTAAAACGGCAGAAGTAGCTACTATTAAGAAGACGCCAATATTAAGATAGCCACTTGCGTTTATTAACATACTCTGCTCTACTACTGCCAACATCCAAAGAATACCTATGGCAGGTAATAGAAGTAAAAATATACCAAGCATATCCTTTTGTTCGCTCTGTATAGCAGGTTTATGGCGGGTCGCTTCTACAGGCAGATTTTCCTGGGAAATGGGTGAAACAGATGCAGGACTTGCTTTGTCGAAAAACTTGGGAAATTGTTCCTCGCCAATATTTTTTGGAATTGTAGGAACTTGGGTAACCACAGCTTCTGTGAATTCTACAACCTCCTCATCTGGCTTCGCCACAAATATTCCTCCGCAGTGTTTACATTTCCCCTTCTTGCCGATGAATGTTTCAGGAACGGAATACTTTTTCCCGCATTGACAGGTTACTGTAAAATTAGCCATATTTATTCTCCTTATTTTACTGTTTCTTCGAGTGCTTCAAGCCATTCTTCTCCTTCTAGTTTTACCACTGTTCCACTTTTTGTCAGTGCATAACCACCTTTTTTGTGATTACCGTCATTGTCACAAGCCAAGTATTTTCTCGCCTTAGACCACCCATTGCGTGGCCCCCTATAATCAGGTCCATTGCCGTCACCTTTTACAGGGCATCGTAGAATTTCTGCATCTTTGCCAGCGTTGTCCTGCTCAAGAACGTCTGTCGGGTCGGTGCATAGCTTTACCCATAGTTCGCTGCCTTTTATTTCGCCAGTTCCATCAAGAGGTGTTGACGAGCGAGCACCTCCAAATAGGGCAATATAGGTGCACACGCCTTTATATAGATTAGTCAGATTATTTGCACAGTCCTCCTCTTTTGCCTTTTCGCTTTTACAGCTTATTGACATTATCATTAGCGCAAAGGTAATAACTATGCTGACTATACACTTTTTATTCATATAACCTCCTCCATAAAATTTATGTGTTAGATAATGTAATCCGACTATGCCTTTTAGCAGGTGCCCTTATGGTGGTGGTTTATCGAGACGGAAAATACTAATGTCTGCCTTTAGTCCGTTTCGCTTGGTCGTCATAAATAAAAAAACCTCGCCGAAGAGGGATTTGCTACCTTATAGACAACCAGCGATGATGTGTCACAAGGAAAGTAACCCTCACGGCGAGGTCAAACGACCTCACCGTACTTTCCTTGTTTTAAGTGCCAATGAGTAAAAGCACAAATCGGCACTGTGTTAGTAAATTCTCGCTGGTTGCCTTTTTATTTCTGGAGGGAATACTGCACTATTTGGCAGGGATTGTCAACAGGTTTTAATAAAGATTATTGGACTTGTGGACTCAAAGTTGGACGGAGCAGCTACTTACCTTTCTCAGTTACCATCATCTTCCTCAACCGCTCGATATAGATTCTTACATCCTCAATGACTGCCTTTTTGTGCCGTATGACGAGAAATTTGTCCCACACCTTTATTCTGACGTCTTCTTGTGCCCATTTGCCCGGGGCGACGGTATTCTTTATGTCGTCGAGGAATTTCTGCGGGTCTTGAAAAACGCCCAGCAGGTCGTCCACTTTCATTACCTCGATAATCAGATTCATCTGCAGTTTGGCGCTGTCGCGCATCATCTTGTCGTAATCAAGGATTCTTAGCTTCGCCTCTTCCTGCATCAGTTCGAGTTTTGTTGCGGCGAGCGCCCTTCTAAATGCCGCCGTCTCCTCCGTATTTATTTTTAGGTCCTCGTTTGCCTGTATCTTTGCCTGTGTCATTTCGACCTTCTCTTTCAAATCCGCTACGACCCGTCGCTTGAAAAGAATCTGGCTATCTATGAGTGTGAGGTCTCGCTCAAGTTCCTGCCTGCGGAGTTTTCTATGGTATTCTAACTTCTCGTCCAAGTTTGCCTCTCGCCAGTCGAGTTCTAAGCGGGCGATGGCGTATGCCCTCTCAGTCGCATCTGCAAATCGCTCTGGCTGGTCTCTGTCCTTGACGGTTACGATTTCATGGTTTTGGTGGATTCTGACGAAATACTCCCGCTCGCTCGGGAAATCCTTGAAGTGAAACATCGGCTCGACGACAACGACTGTATATGGTGGAGGTGTTATATCAATCTCCGGCACTGCCTCCTCCCAGGGATTCAGGATGCGCTCGCTGGTGGGGTCGGAGGGTAGGGTGGGCTCTTTTTTATAGGGAGCGCAGGAAGAGAGTAGAATTAGGAAGTAGGAGATAGGAAATAGGAAGTAGGATAAACTGGAACTCTTAACTCTCAACTCTAAACTCATAACTCTTTACATATTAGACGAAATAAAATGTATTACTTCAACAAAATTATTTTTGCGGAGGTGGTGTCTTGTCGGGTTTCAAATCCAGCGCCTCGAATATTGCGT
>MHYJ01000003.1:0-1148 GCA_001828445.1 Planctomycetes bacterium RBG_16_43_13 | reverse complement strand
GACAAATGTGATTTCGAGGATCTGTCTGTCCGATAAGCCCGCCTTTCGCAAAGTATCTATATCTGCATCCGTTATATCTTTCGGTGAGTGGTTGACCTTATCCGCATAAGCGAGTATGTGTCTTTCTTTTTCACTTAACTTGCCATCTGTGGTGTTATTTTTAATGGCGTTGATTGTTTCTTTAGTTACTCCGTTTGCGGTGAGGAGTGCTTCATAGGTGTCTATTTCGTATTTACAGTTATTACGGGCGGAGACGGCGAGGGCTATCATCTGGCGGGTTTTAGGGTCTATACCCCAGCCCTCTTTTTCCATCGTAATTTTTGGGAAGATGCTCGACGCCTGAAACGGGACAGGGCTCTGGGCGAAAAGTTTTACGGAGTTTGGGACAAAACCGTATTCTTTTTTGAGACGCTCATAGACGGCTTTCGTGATGCCTCTGGCGTCTTGTTCGCCAAGGACGTCTATGCGGGCGATGGCCTCAGAGTTATGAGTTTGGAGTTGAGTGTTGCGAGTTGCACAGGATGTGAGTAATAACGTTATTAAAAGGGTGATTCTCATAGTCCTACTTGAAGAACTTATTATGTAGTGCTTCTATGCACTTTTTAATATCTCTATTCTCTATTACAAAGGCGCAGTTTATTTTGGACGCCCCTTGGCTTATCATCAGGATATTTACGTTTGCGGCTTTTAGTGCGGAGAATATATCTCCTGCCACGCCGGGCGTATCGCGCAATCCCTCTCCGACGACGCAGATTATCGCCTTCTCCTTTTCGACAGATACATCCGAGAAAGTAGAGAGTTCCTTTGATGCAATGTCTAATCCGTCGAGTTTCTCGACCGTAACTGATACACTGACCTCGCTCGTGGCAACCATATTTACGACAATCTTGTGTATGGCGAATATATTGAAAATCTTTGCCAAGAAGCCATAGCCCATCAGCATTCGAGATGTGGTGATGTTCACTATGTATTGGTCTTCTTTATAGACGATGGATTTTACAGTGCCGTTTCTCTTGGCACTTGGGGAGATTCTCTTCCCATCCGTTATAATTGTGCCTTTGGCATCAGGTCTAAATGTATTTAGCACCCTGACTGGGATACCTTTTTTGATAGCAGGAACTATAGTTGCAGGGTGCAGAACCTCCGCA
>MHYJ01000002.1:7601-8245 GCA_001828445.1 Planctomycetes bacterium RBG_16_43_13 | reverse complement strand
TACCTTTATCCTCCCCTTTGCATTTCCGGCAAGGAGCGCCACATCATCTATTGTTGCGCCTCCGGGTCCAAAGCCTGTGGATGTTTTTACAAAATGGGCGCCGCTTTTTATCGCAAGCTCGCAGGCTAATATCTTTTCTTTGTCTGTAAGATAGCAGGTTTCTATTATAAGCTTTGTGGTTGTGTCCTTGTTCAGACGGACAATACTTGCAATCACATCCAGAACAGGCTCATACTCTCCGGATTTAAAAAGGGAAATGTCCATCACAACATCCAGCTCATCAGCGCCTGATTTTACTGCGTCCATTGCCTCATACAGCTTCACAGCCCTGGACTGATAGCCAAATGGGAAACCAACCACTGTTCCAATCCGCCTTCTCCCCTTCAGGACATCTGCTGTGAGCCGGACATAAGATGGCGGTATGCATAGTGAGGCAAATGGGTACTTAAGGCTGTCGCGGATGATATTTTTTATATCCGCACAGGAGGCAGCCGGGTTAAGCAGTGTTAAATCAATGCAGGATGCCAATTCATCTGGAGTCATATAGCGGAAAATATCAACAAATATTACTAATGGCAAGATAAAACTGGAAAAGGGAAGATATGCTGGAGAAAAATCTGCATTGAATAGAGACTGCCTTTATT
>MHYJ01000002.1:0-7503 GCA_001828445.1 Planctomycetes bacterium RBG_16_43_13 | reverse complement strand
ATAAGTGCCCTCCAAAGCCAGTTTGACTGTATCAAATTGAATTTGACTTTTCAAGGTGGGATTGACCCCATCATTAGGTGATTATACTCTGTTCGACTTTCAAAAGAAACAGCATCTCGCTTGCAGGTTATTGCGAATCAAGTCCTGCCGAAATGACTACCTTAGCCTTTCCATCGTTGTGACACGGCACAGTGAATTTGCCGCCGGATGCGGGTGTGATTTCAAATTCAATATAATAACTATTCGGTGTGTCGGTGTCGTTTGTCTGCCACTGATATTCAAATTCGCCTTTATTTGTGGCCTGATTTGCAATTACAATCCCTGTTGTTTGTCGGTTGATTTTTAGCGCGCCGACGCTTATTGAACCCATAGTGCATCGGATTGTTGCACCTGTTAAATCTATCGCGGCGCCGGATGAATCTATGACCTTGACTGGATATGCAGGTTGTAAATCATATTGAGTTAGATGCAGTGTTTGTATGCTCATGTCGCCTCCTTAAATTTTAAATTTTCTTTTTGCCGTGTCTTTTATAAAGATTCTGCGGGCTGCTGTCCATATAATTGCAGTTATGCCGCTTTCAGTCCAGCCCCAAAACATAAGTGCTTTCGAAGTTGAAAACCATCCCCAAGATGATACGCTTAAACTCATGCCGCCTTGCTCCTTGTTTTAGTCGCGCTGTTGTATGCCCATGTTTTAAGCGGCGTTATTCCATCATCGTCATATAAAGTTATAGAATCACCTACTGGATTTTCAATTAGTTTATTTAATATCCACTTTTCAACGAAAGCTATTTTGTTATTATCTGGTGCTGTGTATGCCGATGTTGCAAGCCTCGTTAAAACATTATCATTCACGGTTGATAATGTCATATTTAAATTTGAACTATTATAACCTTCAGATATTTGCCCCCCCTTAATTAACATTTCCACCGACCCATTCTGTTTAGGTGTTCCATTATATGTCGTCCCAATGACATACCAACCATCAGGCCAAACCCCAACGTTCAATATTTTATAGTAGTATCCTGCAAACCCAATAGAGTCAAGCTCTGTTAAAGTTGTTGATGGAAGACTTCCCCCGCTTATTTTGAAAACATTGTCGCTCCAATCCAATAAATATCCATTTTGACGCCTTCTAACTTTAATTATCGTATTTGCTGATTCCCCTATGATTGCGTTGCCGTTGGCATCAAATAATCCCCATGTTATTTCTTCTTCCATATTGGTGAGAATGACAACAGGAATTTTCGTATCAAAAATAAAATTTCCCCCGACTTGTGGAATTGTAATATATTGATTTAATGTTATCCCAACAGTGGGGATTTCTTCTGTAAAATTAAAATCAGCTTTTGGGATGCCGATGCCAGTATCCGAAGTTCTCACCCCGGGCGCATACCTTGAAAAATTAAAGACAACAGAAGGAATTGCAACAATAATAGGTGGGACTACAGACAGAGAAGGAATCTTGCCTGTAAAATTAAAGGTGGCAGCAGAAGGTGAAATGTTTACCTCGCTGACCTGACTGCCAAAAGAAAGCCAAGAGCCGACAACAGATTGATTATCTGCTTTTATTCGGTCTAATGACCACTGTTCCTGACAGATAAAAGCTTCGTCCCATTTAAAGCTACCACCATTGTCACTTGCGCCAAATATTCTATTTATATATACAGATGTTGCAGAATTATTAGTTTTGTTGTATATTCCATTATTATTACTTGCTGTTGTAATCTCTGCTCCATCAATAAAAATTTTAATCCCTGTATCCACCGCGCTACCATCGTATGTTGCAACCATCCTATAAAATACTCCGGTAGATAAGGCATTAGAAGCTAACCTGCCTATACGTGGCGAGGCAAATCCTCCTCCAGTCTTACTATAAATACTCATGAAAGGTTTGCCTGTGGTGGCGTCAGTCCCCACAAGCCATTCCACATCTCCACCGCTTGAACCTTTTGAAATACCAGGGTATCCGCTTAACGATGTTAAGTTAATAGAAAAAGCAATAGTAAATGGTTGGTCTGTAGTTCCATTTCCGAATGATAGCGAATCAGAATCGTTTACTGTGATATACTGAGTCGCTGTAAAATTACGGCATCTATCTACCTGCCCCGCAGTGTCTGTGGAGGCAGTATTTGTTCCATTGTTGGAATTGCTTGTAGAATCTACAAATGCCCCAGCGGCCTTATCTACATTGAGATGATATACAGCCTTAAAAGTAGAATTCCATGTGCCTGTAATGTCCTCCCCGCTGGTTGCACCGGCATTGCCGTAATAGACATATATATTCGTAGCAGATGCCGAAGTCAAGGTTGGGACTTTTATGTGATACCAAGCATCGTCTCCTGTGTTGTCAAAAGATTCTATCTCAAAAGATAAAAGGGTTGTGCCATCTGATAAGGTAAAGCGAACATCTGTCCCATCTGTCTTTATGTTTGTCCAAAAATTTGTATTTGTAGATGGGACATGCACCACTACGGGAACATTATTTAAATCACCAGATAGACCTATATTATTGGAAGATATTGTTATCTGTTGTCTGTATTGCCAGTTTGTCAACCAACCCATCTATGTCTCCCTTTATAGATATTTTCCTGAAGGATTTAATGAATCTATTAGTGTAAGTCTACTCCCAACCTTAATATATGCACCCATAGCTGAGTCCATCCCCATATCAAGATAAGATGTTCCACTTCCAGTCCGAATCTCCCGTGAGGCTGGACAACCGATAAAAACCACGTTTGTTGCAGTAATATTTTGGGTTATTTGCATGTTGGTATATACTCCGACCAAGGATACAAAATTACATTTATCCAAAACCAACTTATGTATTGTTCCGCCAACAATAACAGTATTTTGTGGGTACTTGCTGGATGCTACCCCTGTCTGCGCAGTAATTTTTACATCATTTCCAGCATTATCCTCAAAACAGGACCCTGTTATATATGTTCCCTGAACAGTTGAGCTACTCACGGCAGTTGTCGGTTCAAGCAATAACCCAGACGAAAGACATGATTGAATCTTGCTGTTAACAATTCTTGTGCCGCCTGCCTTTACAATGTGCATACCTACTTGACATTTGGTAATTTCCATTTGACTGAAATTCCAATCGCCCCAATCATAGATACTATCTAACATTGATATATATACACCCGCTGTGTTGCATTCGGTAATTCTAACTCTATCGACTCGGCCATACATCATTCTATAGTTATTGTATATTCCGTATTGCTTGTCTGCAATATGCAAGTTGGATAAATATATTGGATTAAAAAAGTCAATTCCGCCAAGCACAGAAAATCTATTTTCAGTTTGAGGTCCGAGAGTTGTTCCTGTCCCTGGCGCAACATATATGCCATATGTTTCTTCTCCAAAAAGATATAAATTGCTTGCACCAGAGTATTCATGTAGAAGAGAAAAACCACCGTTTTTTATCCCAGCACCACAACCAGCAGAGGTAAAATGTTGACCTTGTGATTTTGTTACAACATTGTTTGATAAGTTAAAAATTCCATTTGCTGGGAAATAAAACACCTTGTAGTTGCCTGCCGCATCTATTAACGCTTGCAAGCCAGGATAACTGTCATATACTGAGTAGCCTGCTCTTGTTGTTGACCTAATATCTGAGCGGGCTTCTTCAACATTTATTACATCAACACCATCATAACCAAATTCAATGCCTGTAGCAGGTTCATTGGCTCTGAGTTTTCTTAATGATTGGCCTACCAAACTGGGAAGTCCAGAACCAATTCCGTATTTATCAGATTGTATTATCATACAGTCAGTTTATGCCGCCTGATATACACCGCTTGCATTTATCTGTAAGGTAAGCACATTTGTGCTTGTTACCGTTACATCGGCGGGTGTGTTGTCTAATAACGAATATGCTATTAAGTCTCCTATAGTAGAATCATAAAGAACAGCGTATCTACACACAATAGAACCGCCTGTTGCTGTCCATTGAGGGTCAGCAACATCAAAAGTAACCGTTCCAGACGCTTGTGATACCGTGCCTGCAATCGCAACTCCCCCTGTGGTATATCCATTACCCGAAACTACTTCATTTGTGCTGATTGAAGCATAAGTAGTCTGGGTTGTTGCGGGGGTGTATGCGCTTGTAAACAAAGCACATTTAATAGTATCCGCATCTAAATCTACTGTTGAATTGTGAATCTTTAACTTTGCGTCGTTATAAAGAATCCATGCATTTGCTGCCATAACTACCTCCTTATTTACACAAAAACTTTCGTTTTTGTGTGTCGTTGATGAAAATCCTTCTTGTGGTGTCTTTTATGAAATCTTTTTTAATGGTGTCTTTGGTAAAGACGCGTGCCCATGTATCTTTGAAAAATAGCCGTTTAAAAGTCCTTACTCTATCTGTAATTACATCTGCCATTTTCTTATCCTCCTTTTAGAAATCTACTTTACTATCAGACCCTCCGCCACACCTGGGGCCAACTATTCCCCCCTATCCTTTTATCCCTGCCACTATTGTTCTGCCTTTCTTGATTTGCCCCCATGCTGCCAGCAGAACACCCCATAAGGTAATCCCTGCGGTTATAATCGTTACCCATGAGTCTGCCATCGTATCAAGGATTGCAGAATCAATGGACACGCCAAGCACGGCAGTCAGTATAGCCCCGATTGTAGCAAGACATACCCCTACAAACATTTTCCTCCTTGTAGGCTGAATGGACATTTTTGAAAAGTAAAATCACCTGCGGTAAATATTTTAGCCATGTAAGCATAGTTCCTCCTTTTAAAAATTTAATTTATTGTCAGACTACCCGCCGCAGCCGGAGCCAAAGGGACGTTGTTTCTAACCTCGTTTGAAAAGCCGCTTTCCGAGCCGCTTGTGTTATATGCTGTTACTACAAAATAGTAAGGTATTGTTGCGGAACCTGTTACTGACTGGATTGTAACAGTGGTCACATTTCCCACATCCTTACTTTGCATATCAGCATAACTCCCGCTTGATGCACTCTTCCAGTAGACCTTATAGCCCGCCAGATTTGTTATTGGCGTACCATCGTTATTGGTAGTCGGAGATGTCCATGTTAATTGAGTTCCCTGCTTGGCAGGCAATGCAAAGGCCAATCCCCCCAAAACAAGAATTGAAATCGCTATAAGAAATATTCTTTTCATAACACCTCCTTTTGTTTAGTTATTCTAAATCGGGAGGGGACAAGCCCCTCCCCTACTTCCCAAGCATTTTTTTTATGATGGTTGTTAGCTTGCCTGTTTTTTTGTCGGGGACAAGCCCCTCCCCTACACTTCCCCAGGGACAATCTCCTCACTTCCTATGATGGCAGGCCTGTCTGCCATAACACAGGCAGGCGTAGCACCCTGCTATTTCCCTTTTTTTAGACTATCAAAAGTAATGTCTTCGGTTTTCTGGTCCCCATCCTCTGCCAATGAGCTTTTGTAATTCTGAATCTCAAGGGCAGAGTTGTCGCAATAATTTTGTTTGACATCGTCCACCACCAAGATACCCATCACAAATGTTATGATGGTCATTGCAATCAACATTGCTGATGCTATTTCCCGGACTATCATTTGGATCACCTCCTTTGATAGTGGGACAGTCCCTATTAAGAATAGGGACAGTCCCTTTACACTTTACACTTCCAGCATTGTCAGTTCTATTTTGTGTTTCATGAAATCCAGATTCCTTTTTATTATTTGAAATGATTTTTCCGTTGGATATTCCGGATGCCTCCGCGTAACAACCTTTACGATATCTCCTGCCTCTAAAGCTATTTTTCGCAAGTCAACAGATGCTGTGAGTATAGGCACAGGGTCCGCATATCTGTTTAGTATATTGGTTCTCAGGGCTGTAATTTGCGCGCTTTGCGCTGATAGCGTCCATTTGTCTTTGATTTCTTTCAGCGCTATTTCATCATAGTTGGTCTGTGATGTCGCATCCAGCGCAAGGTCAAGGCTGGTAAAATCTGCGGCATTATCGCCGCTGCCGTCCCAGTTGTAATAGGTTGCGACCTTATTTATAAGGCTATCGTAATTGCCGTAATATTTGAAGCCCGGCTTTATGACATCTGCGTCTGTCAATGTGTCAATAGAGGCCTCGCTTGCATTCCACTGTTTGATTTTAATTTTCCCATCCGGCTGGGGCAGGAAGAAACAGGACATCAAGAGACGCAGCTCCTCCATGAGCGCCTTTGCGTTTTCAGGGTTGCCGGTAATCGTTCTCGTAACCTGCCAGCCTGGAAGGGCGGTCTTTACGGTATTGAAGCTGTCTATGTTTATTTTGCTGTCCCGGACGTTGATTTTATTCTGCAAAATATCCAGCATTACATCTATGGGATGCTGGGCTGTCCATGTTACATTGTCTCCTGCGCTTTGCCATTTTTCAGGCACTTTTTTATCCCATTCGGTTTTGAAATCGCGGGTTATGATTGCGACATGGTCGTCTGTAGATATATTCACATCTCTGATTTGGCCCCAGAGATAATCTATATGCTCCGTCCTTGTAAGGCCCTTATATCCAATCTTGGTTTTTACTGTTTTGTTCTTGGGATATTTAGTGGCAATATACGTTATAAGCGATGGGATATTCGCCATCGTAATAGACAACTCTGAAATG
Organism: Planctomycetes bacterium RBG_16_43_13; assembly: GCA_001828445.1. The sequence continues at coordinate 905 of MHYJ01000002.1, read as the reverse complement.
GTTGAGGGCTTGAATATATCAATGGCAGTGGCAAGGGATGATATATTTAATATGCCGAGTTCGTACGGAAGTGCGGGATTATTGGTATAGATTTTATATTGGCTGAAAACGCACTTGATAGATTGAAGCGTTGGGGTCTGAGAGCCGCCTGACGAGGCAGTGAGGGTTGCCTTGACCCTATAATATCGTTTCAGATTTGTAATGGCCGAGCCGTCAACTATTGCGCCGAGGTCTGTTTCCTCGCCTGCAAATGCGCCGGTTGAGGATGCCCATGCCTGATATGCGATGGATGTGCCTGACGGCTGGATATCGTTCAATGCCCATTCGCCGTTGTCTGTGGGCGTTACACCCATATCTATTGTTTGGGTGCGGATGTAGCCGGAGGCGTAGTTTATATACAGAGTTCCATAAATACGGAAATATGCATCAGCCGAAGGGAATTCACTCCAAATCTCATTTTCTTTACCCCAGAGCGAGCCGTTTCCATATCCATTGTTCGAATCATAAAACCAATCCCCGGTTATTTCTATGCGTATATTATATTGTATCCCTGCCGATAAATTTAAAGATGAACTAAAATAAAAATCATACCAACCTGCGGCGGAACCTACATAAGTCTCATTTGATGTACCTATCAAAGTTGAGCCTGGTTGAGCGCCGGACAATATAGAAATACTGAGATTTCCTGGATACTCCGTCTTTTTTAAATATAGTGATATTTTGCTAACCATCCGTGAATTTGAGAGTTTAAATCCTTGCGACCAGCCTTGGGCTTCTGTCCCATAAGCCCAGTTATCCCCACCGGTTTCAAAATTTTCAAGTACTGGGTATTGCGCCAGTATCACATCCCCTCCGCTTGGCGGAGTTGGGGTGTAGTCAACATTGGATTCCTGCGAGTTTGCTGT
>MHYJ01000001.1:1548-6369 GCA_001828445.1 Planctomycetes bacterium RBG_16_43_13 | reverse complement strand
ATAGCAAAGAGTATTTACCCCCGTCTCACTATTCCACAGGTTACTGATTATGGTCCCTGGTTGGTTCCTGTGCCGGAGGTTGTCATACGTAAGTAAAATAGAGTTTCAAGCTTGCCCATACGTCTTGACAATTGATGTAATAATATTTAGCATCAGTGCGAGTTTTAATAAGGAGGTCTTGGCTATGTTTAGGTTTACGTTTTGGATTGCTGTGATGTTATGCTTTATCATTCTGGTGGGTGGCAGTGCTGTTACTCTTTCTTTTACCCAATCCAAAATCACGAATTGGATGAAGAAGGCGCGGGGTGAATATATAGTGAAATTGCAGGCGACTAAGCAGGATGATGCCGACTCTCTGTATGAATTAGGGGCGTGGGCGCGGAAGAATGGCCTGGATGGCGCCGCTCAGGCACAGTTCCGCAAGACGTTGAAAATAAAACCCGACCACGAAAAGGCACGCGCTGCGGCGGGCTATGTCAAAAAAGGTAATACTTGGGTGCGTGACTACACACCACTTGCAAAGAAGATTCGTTTTAAGATTGATGATAGCATATCGGCGAGTGCAGGTGAGATTAAAACTCTCCTCTCCAATCCAAAGAATTTAGCAGATATGCTGAAGCAAATCGACGACCGACTCGGACTCTACAGAGGTGCGGAGGATTTTGATATCGAGATACATCTGAAGGGGCAGGCAAGCGGCGTCGGCGTAACCTGGCCCGTCAGTGCTATGGGAGATGATAAAGTTCCACCGCCGTTTGTGGCTACCATAGAGTTGGACGGGAGCGTCCTTGCAGGAAAGGGGATGGACTATTTCCGCAAGGCACTCACCCACGAACTGACCCACGCACTTATGGGTGCAGTGCAGATTTTTATGTATGACTGGCAGGCGGAGGGGATTGCATCATACACAGGCGGAGATGACACATCCGCATACGTTAAGTTTAAGGCGAAGTGGGATGCCATAGCGAAAAAGTATGGTGCGGGAAAGGTCAAGGAGTGGGGGATGGTGCTAACTGATGAATGGGTGGACCTGTGGGAGAAGGGCGACCTCGCCAGCGCCGCATTTGAGAAGACGATTGGGAAAACAACCGCAGAAATAGAGAAAGAAGTAGGGCGTTAGGGACTGGCGAAATCAGCTCTATCCTCTACTTTTTGGGCTTGTCCTTGAACTTAAATTCTACAGGGACAGGCGACCAACGTGGGTTGAAGTCGCTTGCCGGAGATTTAGTTAATCGCTTCCAATTTTTTCCATCTGAATCCATTATGTAAATGTCGTGTATCTCGCCTTCTTTTGTCGTCTTAGCGTGCATAAAGGCGACCTGTTTACCGTCCGGCGAAACCGATGGCATATCCTCCGCACCATCATCATTAGTTAGTCGCTTCTCTTTGCCTGTCTCGATGTTTAATATATAGAGGTCTTCGTTGTCATCGCGGGTGGACATATAGATTAAGCGTTTCCCGTCGGGGAGCCACGTGGGTGAGAAGTTGATGCCCTTGAATGTGGATACCTTTTTCGCATTTTCACCTGTGAATGCGTCGCAGATATAAACATCCCACCTGTTGCCTGATTTATCGGAAGGGTTGCCTTGCTGTATATATGTGAGTTTCGTCCCGTCAGGCGACCAAGCTGGCTGTGCCTCTACGCCTGCGCCGTCGGTAACTTGCTTTACATTTTTCCCGTCAGTGTCCATAATGTAAATGTCCCAGTTCTTCTTCCGCCTATCAGAGACGAAGGCGATGTGTTTTCCATCGGGCGACCACGACGGCTGACAATCTATCGCTGTATTATTAGTTATGCGCGTTATCTTGCCTGTCTCTATCTCAATTATATATAGTTCATCATTCTTATCTCGATTAGAGACGAAGACGATACGTTTCGCATCAGGAGACCACGCGGGCTCAGTGTCGCCAACAGGATTCTTTGTTAGCCGTCTCTCATTCTTACCATCTGCGTCTATGATATGAATCTCGCGGTTGGCACCTTCTCCTTCTTCGTCCCCTCCTTTGCTATGGTGGTCATCCTCTCCATGTGGAGATGTAACGAAGGCAATTTTGTATTTCGCACCTTCAGGATGTGCGTCTCTATGACCACCTTTCTGACAACCAGCAGTGAGTAGAAGTGTAAAAGATAATCCAAGTCCTATCATTACTTTCTTATCCATAAACAATCCTCCTTATTTTTTCTTTATTACCTGCGGTTCCGGGTATGAGGTGCGTTTTTTCGTAGCGGTTACCTTTGTGATGGAATCGTCTTTAGTGAGTTTGCGAACGTTGTCCATACCCTCAGTTACTATGCCGAGTATTGTTGTCTTTTCTTTCAGGTCGGGGATGGGCTTCAATAAAATTTGTATAGCGGCGGGGGCGTTTGCATCACCCTGTTCATTTTTAGCAAGAATGATTGAACCGACTGCCGCATCACGTGAGTTTATCTCAATCGGGAGATAATAGTCGAGGTTCGCCTGTATAAGCCCAACGTCTGGGGCGATTCGCTCATCTGTATTTATCATTGCGAACTTTACACCATTGTAGAAATTCTTCTCCATCAGTTTCATAAAGTGTGCGACTGTATTGGGCGACTCGTTGTCGAAGAGTTCACAAGTAAACTTACCTTTCGACGTCTCTATCTCTACTAATGTGTTCGGCTCCTTGATAGGACCTATCTTGCCTGTGGGGGACTGGATGTCTGTCCCGCTTACCTTCAACGGATTTGTGTCTATATTCATACCTGCGAGTAGTTTCTTTTTATCCTGTTCGAGCCACGCCTTATTTTTTAGGAGCGTTTGGTATGCCCTGTTGACGCTGTCTATGAGGAGGTGGTTAGGGAAATTTTTCTGGAATTCCTCGTAAGTCGTTTTCGCCTCGTCGAGCATACCGGTCTCGTGATATTTATTGGCGAGGAGGTAGAGTATCTTTGGGAAGGTCGTGGTCGAGCCGTATCGCCCCTTTGCTTCCTCGAGTTGCTTAATGGCATCCTTTATACCGTATTGATATTCTGTCTGAAGTGCGTCGTTTATCGCCTGCTCAGCCCTCTTCGATTGTGATTTTTTGTAGTAGTAGTTTATGGCTGACAGGACTATTATTATGAGAAGGGCTGTTATGAGGAGCGTTACGAGTTTCGAATTCCTCTCCGCCCAGAATGCGAGGCGTGAGAAAAGGGATGTTGCATTCCCGCTCTCCTCTCTTATATAATCCCGCTCAGCTACCGGCATACGCTCTCAAATAAAAATAGGTAGCAACCCTTCAGCCGCCGCCTACTTCAACCCTCGGCTAATTTTTACTACAGTATATGTAGATGACTTCTTGTGAACGCTTATCACCGACTTCTCTGCATTGTTTACAAAGGTAAGCATAGTAGGATTGCCCTTGCTCTCCGACACGAGCTGCCAGTTATACGTAGGCATCGACTCTTTGTAGAATTTCACCACGTATTCTACGCCCCTTCCGCCCTTGTATGTGAGGACACAGGGCTTTAGTATCGTGTACTCGAAGCCAACGGACTCCGACCTGTCCTGCACTAAACCATCAGGAACAGGCAGGTCGTCGGGCTGAAATCCCACCGTTGCAGGCGACGTCGGCTCGACTACCTTGCACGATTGAAGAACTATGAATATAGATACCGACAACAACACCACGAGCGCCACTTTCCTTGCAGGTGTTAGATTCATATTTATCCTCCTCCAAAAAATAATAGGTGTGCTTTTATACTAAAACCGCATTGATGTCAATAAAAATATTGCAATACCTCGCCCGTTTTGTTACGCTCTCGCCGCTGGTAGAATTTATTGGTAGTATTTGGATTTAGGATTTGGGATTTCGCTTATTATGTATTTCGACTTTGCAAACGCACTCATATTTATAGTAGTAGCGATGACGTTCATCCTTGCCTCGCTTTTAATCGGTCGCCTACTCCGCCCCAGCGACCCGCACTCCAAAAAACTCGAGACATACGAGTGCGGCGAGGAGGCAGTCGGCAGTGCGTGGGTGCAGTTCAATGTCCGCTTCTACATTATCGCCCTCGTATTCCTGATTTTCGACGTGGAAATCGCAGTCCTCTATCCGTGGGCGGTTATATTCGGCAAAATTGGGCTACTCGGCTTCCTTGAGATGCTGACCTTCGTCGGAATTCTCACCGTCGGCTTCGTCTATGTCTGGGTGAAGGGCGACCTTGAGTGGCTGAAGAGTTTGGGCGAAATAAAAGAAAATCAAAATCCAAATATCAAAAATCAAAATTGAGGAAGGACTATGATGGGGGAAAATGAAAAATTAAAGGAGATAGGAAATTGGAAATAGGGGCGCGGGAAACATAACTTGCCGCTATTTCGCTTGACAACTGCTTGCTATTCAGTATCATTATCGATATGAAAAATAATAATAACCGCAACGGCAGTAATCATAACTGGGATAGAATCTGGAAATACGTAGAGAAGAATGAAAAGAAGTGGGAGGAGCATTTAGCAAAAGAAGACAAGAGGTGGGCTGATAATGCCAAGATGTGGTGGAGTTTGCTACACAGGATGGATCAAGGATTTGCCAAGATGGACGAGAGATTTGCCAAGATGGACGAGAGGTTCACCAAGAATGACGAGAAATTCGCAAAGATAGAGGTACGGCTCGATGAACAGCAGAAGGACATATTGCACATCCTATCCGAGTTCAGACGACACGTTCGGGAACACTGATTTAAGAAGCGGGAACTGTGAAGCTCCGAACTCCAACCCCTTGAACTATGAACTACAAAGAAATATACCAAAAAGTAAAGGATAAGTTCCCCGACGCAGTTGCAGAGATATGCGAAGTGGTAGGGGATTCCTTCGCCGTCAT
>MHYJ01000001.1:262-1341 GCA_001828445.1 Planctomycetes bacterium RBG_16_43_13 | reverse complement strand
CTGGCGCGGTGCGAACTGGCACGAGCGCGAGACGTTCGATATGTATGGGATAAAGTTCGAGGGGCATAGCGACCTGCGGCGAATACTCCTGCCCGACGACTGGGATGGCTGGCCTCTCCGCAAGGACTACGAATTCCCCGACAGCTATCACGATATACCGTTGAAGTGAGTTTTTAGTTTGAAGTTTTAAGTTCGAAGTTCCGACTTTAAAAGAAATAATATAACTTTTCCTTATGTGTGAGCGTCTAAATATTATGAACAAGTTTATCCCACTGATTATGTTAGCTCTCATTTCTTGCGTCCCGCCTACTCTCCCCGAAAAGGAAATTACTACCTACAAAAGAATAATCACAATAAATAACAAGGGTATGCCATTGACGAATTATCAAGTCCCCATAACACTAAACACGCAAGACATCATATCAGCAGGTAAAATGAGAATGGACTGCGGCGACATCCGCCTCTACGACTCTAACCCTGAAGGGAACTCCTTCAGGGCTAATAGTCGGGCGCGGCTCAACTATTGGATTGAGCATGGTTGCAATTCTAAAGATACTTTAATCTGGGTGAGAGTGCCGTCTATCCCGAAGGGTAGCAAGACCATCTTTGTAACCTACGGTAATCCTACTCTGAGATCGGCGAGTAACGGAGAGCGGACATTCGAGTTCTTCGACGACTTCAACGGCACAGCCCTCGATAAAAAGAAGTGGGAATTATATGGCGACTCCTCTGGAGGTGGCGGCGGCAAACCGGAGGTGAATGTCAGCAACGGCATCCTCGCTATAAAGGGCGATGCAATAAACGATGGAGAAGGGATTAAAACCGCATTGCCATTACCGCCGCCTTTTGCCTATAAAGTTCTGATGAGGAGGGCGAGCGGTAACTACGATATATATGCGGCTGTCGGCTTCCCATCTAAACCGGGGTATGGAGCAATGCTCGGCATCGGCAACTACGGCAAAGAATGGAGACACGTGTCGTGGACATCGTCGTCTATGGATTACACCTTTGGAACCGCAGACAATAACTGGCATACGTTTGAAAATATTATTTGCAGGAGAGATAACATTGCCAACATT
>MHYJ01000001.1:0-173 GCA_001828445.1 Planctomycetes bacterium RBG_16_43_13 | reverse complement strand
CATTAGAAGCGGATTGGGTATTCATTCGCAAATGTGCCTTCGTCGAGCCGACCGTGCGGGTAGGTGGTGAAGATGCTATCCTACAGATGCGCGGCGATATTACTTTCTAAACATTCTAAGGAATATAAAATTCGGAATCCCTCTTGCCCTAAACAGTTGCAAGACCTGCCTTT